>CAVKKI010000216.1:0-4081 GCA_963656725.1 Oribacterium sp.
TTTTAAAATCAGTCTTGCATTGGTGCTTTTATTTTCTTGTATAAACTCTGCAAATGCAGGAGTAAGGTTGCAGTTTCAGTTCTATGAAACTCCATCAGAAGATCTTACAGAAGAAACTTTGGAGCAATATCGTGAAACTTATATGTATAACAACCTGTTCAATGGCTTAACGATATACTGCTCTACCAATCGTGATTTACTGAAAATAGGAAAGGATGGAACGAATTTAGCTGTGGCTCAAAGTTACAATTTTCCCTTTGATGTTCCAAAAGCTCAAGTGAGTTCGTCGAATGTTTCGTGGGGAGCGGCAACGGTAAATCTTTCAATGCTGAATTTGAATCGCACTGATGTGGATGGGAAAATGGTTTATTACCGTGTTTGTAGTCCTCATTTCACTCACGTGATTATGGACAGCGTGTTAGTGCATTCAAACTATCCACCGACAGTCGTTGTCAATCCAACTGAAAATTGTACGCGCGTAAATATATCAGCTGTTGACACAGAGGGTAATCCTTTGGCTTTTTATTTCGTTCCCAATAGAATGAATGATTATGCAATCAATTCGTATCGCTTTCAAAATAGTTTGACTGTGGATGCGGGCGACAGCACCTTTGTGTATGTTCCCAATGGGGAACAAATGAATTATCTGATTGTTCCGCAAGACTATCGCTATGCAGTGCATACGGGCGAGTACACGTCGGATGGTAGCGAACAAGATACGCTTGCTTTCGATTATCGCAAAGCAAGCAAGGTGCGTTTGTTTATTGCAGATGAAAATGGCAAACCTTGCACTTTGTCATCAGTTAGAAAAATGACTTCTGCAGTGTATGCAGATTTTAGTAACCCGAATAAGAGTCAGTATGAATTTGGATATTATTGCGGAATGTATTTCCCTAGCGAGAATTTTAAACTACTTAATTATGAAGATGGCGGAAGCTATGTAGAAATTTTAGCATTACCTGGCGACTTTATGGTAGAAATGTGGGATGTGGAAAGCAAAGATGCAAATTTCATTTCACCTTGTAATTTTGGAAATAGTTACATCGTGCATCCGATACATGTGACGGAAGCTCCCATACAGAATATAGAATTTACTCGTTGCCACACGGTTCAATACAATATTAAATTTAAGGAACTTACCCAATGCGAAGATCCTGATATGAAACTCTATATTTATAGTGCTTTCCCTGATGATTTTAGTTACAATCATTGGAATATCAATTGGAGTTATAAAACTCAAATGGATACAATCGGAACAGATGTAGTGGCGCATATATCGGTAGACGCTTCGTCAGGTGATATTAAGCCTTTTTTTAGTACTACTACATCGGAGAATAAATTTGTTCTAAATAGATTCGAGAATTATCCTTCCATCAGCATTGATGAATCCTCTACGCTGCCCGTTGAAATAGATGCCCCAACAAGAGTGCGATTTACAAACTGTTTATCGGTATTGAAAAACAATAATCCTTATTTAGCGGGGACTGATTACTTAACTATTTTGAATGAAGATGAATCGATACAAGAAACGATTAATTCTTATTTTATATCTAGTGACACCATTAATGTGTATTTGCCTAAAGGAGTTTATAAGTGGAATTTGAAAAATGCCAATGTGATGCAGACGTTTAACCTTAACGAGCCCCTTCTGATTGATTTGGTCGACTATAGCATGAAAATTGATGCAGTGGCTACTCCCATTGATACTAAGCCGGAGAATAAGGAGGTCGTTCGATATAGCGTCGATGGTAGACGACTCACCTCTTCTCAACGTGGTATAAACTTGATAAAGATGAGTGATGGCACGATGAAGAAGCTGATTGTGAAATAACAATTATTGTATGAAAAATAATAGACCGTTGTTTTCTTGACACGACTCTTTATTTTATAGCTCCCCCCCCCCCCCTTAAATAAAAGAGCCGCTGCTTTCTTCAGAAGAATGTGGCGGCTGTTTAGCGTAGCAACGGTAAATTTTTCTAACTTTGCCAAATCTTCAATGGGAAAAGCGAAAGTTTGTTATAATTAGCGTCTGTTCCTTCTATATCCTAAAATCAAAATACTATGTTGAGAAGAATTCTTTGTCTACTTCTATTTTTGGGTTCATTGAGTGTGATGGCTCAGTTACAAGTGGGAAAACTTAAAAAGCAATTGCATGAAACGAAGGCTAGTTCTCATATTTTATCCGAAATAGCTAAGGCTTACAGCACATCCAATCCCGACTCGGCTTTAAAATATGCCGCATGGGCAACAACGCTAAAACCTAATGCTCAAGAGCGCATCACCATAAATGCGGCCCAAGGTGAGGCCTACGTTGCTCAGGGAAAAGTGCAGGAGGCGTTGAAGCATTTTAAAGAAGCGCACCAGTGGGCTGTGAAACAAGCCGACAAGAATGAACAATATAATCAATTATGCAGTATGGGCATTTGCTATAGCCGTTTGCAGAAATTCGACGAAGCAAGCAAATGCTATGAGCAAGTGATAGACTACGGCATTCATTACAATCGAATGTTAGCCTTTTCGGGCTACCAAAACTATGCCGCTTTATGCAGCCGAGTGGGACGAGTGGCTGATACTGAAAAACTCCTGCGCAATGCTCTGAAGTATGAAGATGCCACCGAGTCCGCTTTGCGTGTTTCGGTTTATGCAGGGCTGGGTACAATTCTCACGGCTTACCCATCTAAATTCTCTGAAGCTGAATCGTTCCTTAAAAAAGGCATTGAAATAGCTCAACAATCCAAAGAGCCATTGGCTGAGGCTAGTTGCCTTTCACCGCTAATCACCTTGCTCACTCAGCAACCTCCGCGCTATGGAGAAATACCCAACCTTATCAAACGAACCGATCAAATTGTAACGAAGCTTGCCCCGAATGGCTCGGAACGCATGCAGTTGGAGCATGCAAAGGCCAACTATTATTTCGTCACTCGTCAATGGGCGCAAGCACTGGCTTCAGCACTTGTTCTTTACGAAAATGGCCCTGCCGTGTCGTCCGAACGTGACAAGGTCCTATTGATGGTGGCACGTGCTTACGAAGGAGTGGGGCAGACGGCAAAGGCTTGCTATTTCTATCGCGAAGCCTACTATGTGGGCGATTCCATTCAGCAAATTCAAATACAACAACAATCTAGCGATGCCGCTGCACGATACGACACAAAGGAGAAAGAGTTTAAAATTCTTCAATTGCAAAGCAAAGCTGCAGCCGATGAGGTGAAACAATGGCGCATGGGTGTATCGCTTATTGGCAGCTGCTTGTTCATCTTGATAGGCTTTGTGGCTGTGTTAATGTATCACCGTCATCAACGAAATAAGATGCTGCTTGTAAAGGCACAAAAGTATATTGACGGAATTGAAACAGAGCGTAAACGTTTAGCTCAAGAACTACACGATGGAGTTTGCAACGACCTCTTGGTGACCGAAATGCGTATGCTTTCCTCAAAGAATGTAGATGAGGCAGTGGCGCAATTGCATAGTGTGCGCAACGACATTCGGGAAATCTCACACAACCTAATGCCGCCCAACATGCAATACGCTTCGCTCGACCAAATGCTTTCGGCTTTATGCTACAAACTCACCGAAGCTAACGATTACAAGGTGCTGCTTGAGGTGGAACAAGACATAGATTGGGCGAAGATGGAGCAAGATAAAGCTCTTCAGCTCTATCGCATTGTGCAAGAGTGGATCACTAATCTCATTAAGCATGGTCACTCGCAAAGCATCAGCATAAGTCTTCATAAAGAAGATGAATGTGTGGTGCTCCAATTAAGGGATGATTCTCAAGTTTGCAAATTGAAAGAGGATGCTGTATCATCTTCAGCCAATTATGGCATTGGTCTACAATCAATTGACGAACGCTTAAAACGCATCGATGCTAAGGCGCAACGCATCTCATCGCCAGATGGGGTGCAAACAATCAGCATAAAATGCAAAATGTGAATGACTTGCAGAGAATGTTAACCTTATGGGTGGTTCTATAAATTACCACCTTTAAAATAGCTGTTTCAGTTCTTTGACGCCTTGTCATCTTTCGGCGCTCTTTCTCGCCCATTTTGCTTGTTCACTCAGTCACATAGCCCGCTATGCTCCT
>CAVKKI010000217.1:0-4066 GCA_963656725.1 Oribacterium sp.
ACACGATGTTTTGCACGGCCTTCACCTTAGTGGGCGAACCAGCTAAACCGCATTGCTGCAAGTCGCCATCCACATCGGCCACGCTCCATTGAGCAATGGTGAGGTAGGGCTTTTTGTCGTATTCTTCGGCATAAGCCAATCCTTCAGCAGGGCGCTCCATAGGGGCAGAGGCACGCTTATACTTCATCACAAGTTTCGCGTTGCGCGGGCGGCAAGGGGCGGCATTGCCGTTAACGGTGAGCAGAATGGGCATGGGGGCTTCCACACGTTCCATACCGCCATCGATGTGACGCGTCACAATCACTTTGCCGTCTTTCACCTCGTCTACACTTGTGACGTAGGTCACTTGGTTAAGGTCGAGCTTCTGTGCCACTTGCGGGCCCACTTGTGCGGTGTCGCCGTCGATGGCTTGGCGTCCGCCCAACACAATGTCGGGCATGCCAATCTTCTTGATGGCTTGCGCCAAGGCATAGCTAGTGGCCAAGGTGTCGGCGCCGGCAAAGGCGCGGTCGGTGAGCAGATAGCCACCATCGGCCCCACGATAAAGGCCTTCACGAATCACCTCTGTGGCACGGGGAGGCCCCATGGTGAGGATGTGAACGGTTGAACCAGGATTTTGTTCTTTTAAACGGAGCGCTTGTTCGAGCGCATTTAAGTCTTCGGGGTTAAAGATTGCAGGCAGAGCGGCACGATTCACGGTGCCCTCGGGAGTCATTGCGTCCTTACCCACATTACGGGTGTCGGGTACTTGCTTGGCAAGCACAACAATTTTCAGACTCATAGGTTGCTCCTTTTATATATATATTATTGTGTATATTATGATTTCGTTTTTCGCAGATAGAGATATTCTCCTCTGTTTTTCGAAGTTTCCATTTGTTTTTCGCAGAATGAAAATTTACCAATTTGGCCGCCACAAATTTACTGTTTTCTGCAAATCAGACCAAGCAAATTAAGGTTTATTTGGCTCATTCTTGGGGAATGACTGCTTGAGGGAATGGCCACTTGGGGGAATAACATCTTTGGGAAATGACTGCTTGGGAAATGACTGCTTGGGGGGCGACGCGTCCCGCGTCGGGGCAAGTAGCAACTCAACAAGAAAAGAGATTTTACATCCAGAGCAAGTTTCGCGCTCGTCAGTGGGGGCGACGCGGCCCGCGTCGGCAAAAACGGGAAACGTGCAAATCATGAAAAAAGCAGAAAGTAGAGGGTGAAAAGCCCCCCCTATAAAGCACGCATATTCATAACCTAGCTTTAAGCAATTACACATGCCGCTTTACAATTTGCTTGAACTGCGATTATGGTCACCGTACATCGACCGATGTACGAGCGTACACCGACCGTTGTACGATCGTAAACCGACCGATGTACGAGCGTACACCGACCGATGTACGCTGACCACAATCGCACTTCTTGCAAATTGTAAAGCGCTAAGTGCAGCTGCTTCAGGCTATATTATAAAAAAGGGACATTGGTAAGGAAGGGGGGCTTCCTCTCATCCCCACATTTTGCATGATTTGCACGTTTCCCGTTTTTGCCGACGCGAGCCGCGTCGCCCCCACTGACCTCTAGCCACGGCTCTTTCAATTAGGGCGGGCTGAAAGAGTTATGTTTATTCTATAAGTTTATAGTTAGAGCAAATCTTCGTTTCTTACGAAAACATATAACCTTAATTATTCCGTTCCGTTTCTCCTCATTTTTCGGTAGGCTAATTATTTATGGCTACGTGCCACATTGGTAGTCATTCCCTGTTGCACAAGATATTCAGTGGTTTGCAACAACGAGAACACGTATTGTCGCAGAGGATTGAAGTCGCGGCTCATGGCGCATGCTTTGGGATGGCCGTTGACGAGGCGATAGGCATATTCCTTCTTTAATTCGGCATTGTAGATGTAGAGCTGGCGCTCATTACGTGCAGCGATGGTTTTGTCGGCGGTGTAGAAGGCCGCGGGACGAGGCGCATCGTGTAGCAAGTCGAGACCGAAATTGTTTTGCACGTAGGGAATGCGCAAAAGGCCGAGCAGGGTGGGCGCCACGTCCACTTGTCCGGCAAACTGTGTGCGCACTTCGGGCTGAAGTGAAGCACTGTGAATGAGGAGGGGAATGTGGTTGAACGATTCGGGCAGTTCGCAGTCGGCTTGGCCCAAAAGTTTGCCGTGGTCGCCAAGAAACACAAACAAGGTGTTTTTGGCCCAAGGTTCCTTGCTTACTTGCTTCATAAACTCGCCTATGCAGTGGTCGGCATAGCGCACAATTTGTTTTTCGGGAGGCAGCGAATTGTTTTGAAAGGCTTTAGGCAACACGTAGGGCGGGTGGTTGCTAATGGTGAGCAAAGTGGCGAAGAAGGGTTTGCCCGAGGCGGCATGCTGGCGCAACACGGGCAGGGCGTAGGTGAAGAGATAGTCGTCGGGCACGCCGAAATGGTTTACCACCTTCTCCTTCGGATAGTTCTCTTGCGCATAGATTTCATCGTAGCCGTTGGTGCGGAAAAAGGCGTTCATGTTGTCGTATTGACTTTCGTGGGTCATGAAAAACATCGTGCTATAACCCGCTTGCTTCAAAATGTTGGGCAGCCCAGTGTAGACGGGGATGCTTGTGCCTTTCATCGCATTGCGAAATAGAATGGAGGGGAAGGAGTAGAGTGTGGCGTAGAGTCCGTGATTGGTGTGGTTGCCTGCCGAATAGCAGTTGACAAAACTAAGTGAATGATTGAAGAGCGAGTCGAGATTGGGCGTGAGATGCTCTTCATTGCCGAAGTGCGCCATCAGTTTGGCCGACATCGACTCCATCAGCACCACTACCACGTTTTGCCCTGTGGGTTTGCCCTCTGTGGGGCTTACCTGTCGGGCAATGGGCGAGATGCCTGCAATGCCTGTGCGATGGTAGAATTGTTGCACATTGTGCACGGCCTCTTCGTTGGGTAGAAGGTGGAGGGTGCGGTTTTCGGGACGCATTTCATCGAGTGTGCTGTTGAGTAAACTAAAGGTGGGGTTCACCCCAAGGTTGTTGAGCACGGGACTGGTGCAGAAGTAGGCTGCGCTCACTTTGATGGGGTTGTAGCCCAAGCGGCCGCGAATGCCTAAAAAGCAGAGGCCGAAAAGCACGAGACTAATTGCCACTTTGCCAGAGAGGGTGGTTATCCACTGTTTTTTGCTTTCGGCAAAGTTGGGCGTTGTGGTTGATTTCTCCTTTTTAATAAATGCCTTTCGCAGTTTGATTAGCGCAAAGCAATAGCCTATGGTGAACAAGAAATAGAGGGCAATGTGCAGATAGTAGGAGGCTTCGCCAAAAATCATGCCCAGGGTGGTGCCGCCATACTCTGCCCAATTCCAAATGGAGGCGTTGAGCATTTTCGAGAAATAGTCGAAGTAGGGCGTGTTGCCGGCGGAGGCCATAAACACAAGGGCGTAGAAGGTGGCGAACCACACATTGATTGCACGATACATCGTTCCTCGCCACCAACCGATGCAGCCCGCCACACAGGTCACCACTAAGGGCAGAGCCAAGATGTAGCAGCCAATGACGTTGTCGAACCATAAGCCTCGCACAAAGGCGGTGGCTACAAGCAGCGGCTGGCCCGCCACATCGGGTGTGAGCTGGTGACGCACGCAGAGGAAAAACACCAAGCGAAACAAGGCCAAAAGCACGAGGGCTAGGGTGTGTAAGCTAAGCAGATAGAGTAGGGGACGAAGAAATCTTTTCATTAGAATGGGGAGCGAGGGTTAAATCGCTGTGCAAAGTTACGGGTTATGTTTGAGGGAGCGAGCCTTCTGCACGCAAAAATCCCAACTTCTGCCTTTAAGTAAAGGTGCAAAAGTTGGGATCTATGAAAAACTTACGGTTCTAAGTAGGTGATCAAAATTATTTTTATGTAACGAATGAGATAATTATCAATGCGGGCTGAAAGCCCAATGTATGCACCTAGCCCAGGGCAAGCGAAGCGGCGCCCTGGGTTAAATCGCTAGCGGAAACGTCGCTCTGAAAGAGCAAAAGCATTGCTAGGAGCACGTACGCTTGCGTAGTTATGCTTTTGCTCTTTCAGAGCGTACTTTTCTACTCAACTGTAACC
>CAVKKI010000218.1:0-4050 GCA_963656725.1 Oribacterium sp.
CTATAAGAGGAGCTGTTTGCGCATTGTAAACGTCTAGGCGCTTTTTGATGGTCTCTGCGTTATCATCTGCTCGACCAGAAGTCTTGCCACGATTAATAAGACGCTCCATTAGCATATCCTCAGGGACATCAAGTTCTAGCATTCCCGCAACTTCAGTATTACGTTTAGCCAACATTTCCTTCAAAGATTCTGCTTGGGGAATGGTACGAGGGAAGCCATCGAAAATAACGCCTTCACAAGGACAAAGAGCATCGTAGGTTGTAGCAAGAATGTCAATCATCAATGAGTCGGGAATGAGTTGTCCATTGTCAATGTATCCCTTAGCGGTTTTTCCAAGTTCTGTGTTGTTCTTAATTTCAGCACGAAGTACATCACCAGTTGAGATGTGCTTAAAGCCGTATTTTTTAACGAGCAGGTCACTTTGGGTGCCTTTACCAGAACCCGGAGCACCGAAGATTACAATATTCTTCATTTCTTTTATTATTTAGTTATAGTTAAGTTCGGATTTACTTATTGTGCAAAGTTTCCTCAATATGTGTGTATTTTGAAAATCGGATTATTCCTCAACCACGGTGTAGATTTGTGGTAAATTACGTCCGTCACCATCATAATCTAAGCCATAGCCCACAATAAAATCATTCGGAATTTCGAAGCAACAATAAGGAATGTCGAGTTTTACCTTTAAGTTATTGGGCTTTACAAGTAAAGATGCGATATGTATTTCACTCGGTTCTTTTTCTTTGAGCATTTCTAGCAAATGTTGCATAGTAAGCCCCGAATCGATGATATCTTCCACTATGACAATAGTTCGACCTTTAAGGTTTTCTTGCAAACCAATAAGATGCTTTACATCGCCTGTAGAACTGGTACCAACATATGAAGACATTTTTACGAAACTGATTTCACAAGGTATAGTGATGCCTCGCATTAAATCTGCTGCAAACACGAAGGAGCCATTAAGTACAGCAATCAGTAGAGGATGCTTATCTTTTAGGTCTTGGCTAATTTGTGCAGCTATTTCTGCCACACGTTGTTTAATCTTTTGTTCGGAAATGGATACCGTAAAACACCGGTCTCTTACCTGTATTGTCTCCATGATTAAGTTGATTGAATATAGAAATGTGCACGTAGGTCTTCTTGTTACAATCCTTGCACCATATAGATTTTATTAATCATATGACCTAGTAGGCACTGCATATTTATTCTGCAAAAGTACGTTTTTTTTTGTAATTTTGCAGATAAAACGTATTAGATAGATGATTTATCCTGAAAATTTTGAGCAGAAGATAGGTTTTACGGAGATTCGCACCATCTTAAAAGGCCATTGTTTGTCCTCTCTAGGCACAGAGTGGATTGACAAACATGTGTTTTTCCAAACAGACTATGCTGCGATTATTCGTAGTTTAAATGAAGCAAAAGAATATAAAGACTTCGAAGAACAGTATGAAGGAGAGGTGGAGACCGATTTTTTTGATGTACGTGAGCCATTGATGCGCATCCGTCCCGAACGGACTCATATGGAAGAACTTGATTTATTCAATCTTAAACGTTCTCTTGCGACGGTATGGTCATTTGTCAAAGCGTTTCAAAGTTCTATAAATGAAGAGGACGATAATCCAATCGAAAATAATGATGAAGAGACCGAAAAAGGACTTCTAAAAAAGCAATATAAGTATGCCGCTTTAAGCGCTATGACTGAGGATGTGCAAGTGTTTCCAAAAGTTATCAAGCGAATTGATGCAATACTAAATAATTATGGAAAGATGCGCGACACGGCCTCTGCAGAACTTCTCTCCATTCGACATCAAATAGAGGTTACCACTCGCAATATATCTCACAATCTTCGCTCCATTATCACGGAAGCAAAATCATCGGGCATAATAGATCGTGACGTCACCCCCACTCTACGTGATGGTCGTCTAGTAATCCCCGTAGCTCCTGCTCTAAAGCGGAAAATTAAGGGCATTGTTCATGACGAAAGTGCCACTGGAAAAACCGTTTTTATCGAACCATCCACTGTAGTAGATGCTAACAATAAAATCCGCTCTCTACGTGCCGCAGAACGCCGCGAGGTAATTCGTATTTTGCAAGAATTATCTTCCGAAATACGCCCCGACATTCCACAGATGATGCATTCTTTGCATTTTCTTGCCCACGTGGATTATTTGCGTTCACTCACACATTTTGCACAAAAATTCAACGCCACCTATTTCTTTCCTGAACAGAAGCCTCGAATTGATTGGGTTCAAGCTAAACACCCCTTATTAGAGCTATCTCTCACTCGTCATGGTGAAAAAATCGTTCCTTTGGACGTAAGATTACTCCATGGTAAACGCATCCTACTCATTTCTGGTCCTAATGCTGGTGGAAAATCGGTTTGTCTGAAAACGGTGGGATTACTGCAATATATGCTTCAATGTGGACTTCCCGTTCCAGCTAACGAATGTTCCCATCCAGGCATATACACAGACATTTTTATAGATATGGGTGATGAGCAAAGCATTGAAAACGATCTTTCTACCTACTCTTCACATTTACGGAACATGAAGCAGATGATTGAAAATGCTGGAGCTCGCAGTCTGCTACTTATTGATGAGTTTGGAGGAGGAACAGAGCCACAAATAGGCGGTGCATTGGCTGAAGGTATTTTGCACAAGTTTGTAAGCAATCTAAATTATGGAATCATAACCACTCATTACCAAAATCTCAAACATTTTGCCGAGCAAAATTCCACCATTATGAATGGAGCAATGCTTTACGACAGTGCCGAAATGCGACCTTTATTTCAACTTCAAGTAGGACAACCAGGTAGCTCGTTCGCCATTGAAATTGCAAAAAAAATGGGCATACCATCCGATATAATTCAGTATGCCACAAAAGTCGTAGGCAAGGACTACGTGTTGAGCGACAAATATGTGCAAGACATTATTCGAAATAAAGCCTATTGGCAAGACAAGCGTCGAAGCGTGGAAAAGCGCGAACAGCAACTTGCCGACACTTTAGCTCGTTATGAGCGCGAAATGATCGACTTTCAACAAAAGCGTCGTGAAGTATTAGCACAAGCAAATGCTGATGCCAAACATATAGTGGAAAGTGCTAACGCGCAGATAGAAAATACCATCCGCATCATTCGTCAAGCGCAAGCTGAAAAAGAACGCACACGCGAGGCCCGTAAGGATTTAACGGACTTTAAAAACAAATTATTAGAACAAAGAACCGATGAAGATGAACGTATTGCCCGCAAAATTGCCAAAATTCAACGCCGTACTGAACGCCGCATAAATGGGGAAGACAATGCTCGATCACAAAATGCTAAAAAACAAGAAGCATTTGCAGCTAAGCTGCGAGAGAAGAGCCTAAGTAACGATAAGACGAGCACATCGACAAACGAGCATGTGCCCTCCTCCAACAGGTCTTTGCAGGTTGGCGATTACGTGCACATAAAAGGACAAACAACTGTGGGAAAAATTGAAGCTCTTTCAGAAACTACAGCTAGAGTGCTCTTCGGTATGATGTATACACAAGTATCGCTCAAACGCTTGGTACACGCACAAGCGCCTACCCCATCTTCTGCCTTAGATCGTGCCAATACGTTTGTAAGCAAAGAGACACGCGATTTTATGACAGAAAAACGATTGAATTTTCGCTCTGAAATAGATATACGAGGAATGCATGTAGATGAAGCTCTCACTGCAATAAGCTATTTCATTGATGACGCTATTCAATTGGAACAAAATCGAGTGCGCATTCTTCATGGAACAGGTACTGGAGCCTTACGTGAGTTGGTGCGTAATTATTTAAAGACCGTGCCCAATGTGCAACACTTTCACGATGAACATATTCAATTCGGTGGGGCAGGAATCACAGTAGTAGAGTTTTGAAAATCCATATTACTTATGGATTATTTGCACAAAACCACGGAGGATTATTGGCTTTCAGATGAAATGAGAATAAACCTCAGCTTGGCTGCGCGCTTTAAAGAGCAAATCGGCCGAGCGACTCAAAATCTAGTCTATCTAAGGCATCTTGATTATCAGTAAACCCGTCGTC
>CAVKKI010000219.1:0-4048 GCA_963656725.1 Oribacterium sp.
AGCTGCATGAGAAGCCGCTAACTGATATAATATGGCAGCTATACACTTTTTTGACAAATATAGATTTTGATCTAAATCTTGAATAGAAGCATCCGGAACGATGAATATGGATAAGTTATTATTGTCTGCATCTGTCGAATTGGGCATCATATAACTAGGCTTAATGCAGTATTGTTGATAATTGCTAAAATTAGAACTTTTTGCAACGTCACCGTAACTATAAAAATGCTCACGCTTAATTTCTTTATCCTTGTTCGATACGATAATGTTAGTTAGTCCATTTTTCCCATTAAAGCCTGCCTCTGGAGTATTATCGTTAAACCAACTGTTCTCTAATTGTGGTCCTGTGCGATATTTTACAATAAAAACAAGCTTGTCAACATTGGCATTGTTTTCAGTTACAGTTCCTTCACCCTTAGCTTCGAAAGTCTTGTAATCAATCGGATTACTTTTATAGACTATCTCGGTTTGAGGCGTAACCACATTAAAGAGCGAGCTCTTGCTTTTGTCGTTACTGATGTCAAGATAATAGGTAGTGTAATTCCCCTTAGAGAAAAAATTAGAGGTGTAGCCATAATAATAAGCTCGAAATGACTCAGGCTCGTTATTGCCTAAACACTTCAAATCCGTATAAGCGTTTGAATTTTTTATTAGGCTCCAGATTTTTTTGTCTTTCCATTCATCACTAGCTTTTTTGGCTTGAGCATAATTAAAGTCTTCGTAAGCAATGTTATCAATACCCACTTGATTTTCTTTGGCTACTTTTTCTTGATTATAAAGTTCTGGATTAGCCATGATGCGCAACACATTGAAGAAATTTTGCACCATACGCTGCGATTCGCCTTTGCTCGAACCGAGATCGGTGGGTAGGTAGAGGTTATCGTTTATCTTTTTATAGTTAGCATTTTTGGCAGAGGTTTCGGGAACAAGTTGCAAACTACACCAATGGCTCTTACCCAATTTCCCAGTTTTGTCGCAAGGACGCACACACACCCAATAAGTAGTCTTACCATCAATGTTTTGCGACACCACATCGCCAAACTGATAGTAAGGGTCAACTTTATCATTTTCACCAATCACCGAAGCTGGCACAAAGCGCAACTGCGTGAGGTGGGGCAACTGCTGCACATTTACGTCAAGCGTAGCGTAGCAGTCGGTTTCGTTGAGCACCTTGAAGTCGAGACTTCCCACACCGTCTTGTTTCCAAGAGCTACTTTTTGCTGTGCCGTCGGTGCCTTGCGAAATCATGCTACGAAATTCACGATCGGCCTCCACGGCACTACTCGTAACAACGTAGCGCACATAGGGGTTAGAATCGTCTTTCACTGTGCCGATGGTAGGTTCTTCAGTATAGTCTTTCGTGTCCCAATTCTGGGGCAAAGAATCCACACTAGCCACAACTCCCAACAAAGTTTGAAGGGCTTCGTACTTCTGATAGTTTTGTTCGGTTACTTGTCCTGAGGGATTGCCGCCGTTGGTGCCATCCGACAAGTCATTGTCTTTACACGAGGTGATGCCTAGCGTAAGCGCTAGGCCCAATAGAAGCAAAAGTTTTTTTGATTTCATCATAACAATTCGTATTTTTGATGGTGTTTTTTATGAGTGGTTCTATAAATTAGCTTTGCTGAATTTGTAATTTAAAATTAAAAAGGGGGGGGGGTATTTTATAGAACCACCCTTACTTTTCAATTACCAATTCGTTCATAAAGTTCGTATATAGTTCCTTTTGGTAATTATCGTATATTTTGCGCTTTTCAGCTTCGTCATCATAAACTCGACGCGCTTCTCCATACTCAAAGTCTTTGGACTTATCGTTAATATCTTCAAATAAATAAATTTTCAAAGATTTAAGCTCAAGATCTTTTTCGGCTATATGTCGTAATGTAAAGCTAGAACCAGCGGAAGCGCCTGCTATACCATAACTGAATTCATAAGTACCGGCATCACCAAATTTTGCTCTAATGGTAATTTTATCTCCAACAACCGACACCTTATAAAATTCTTTTTTTAGAAGAATTGTGGCAAATTTGAAGCTAATTACATCATTGTAATATTTGCTTTGAGATATATATTCATTTGTTTTAAAAAAGTTAAATTTATCCTCTACGTCCATGTCACTAGTAGGATTATAGTCGAACAATTTATTATTATATGCGTAAGCTTTAGCTAATTGATAGAGTATGAAAGCCCTACATTTATCAGAAATTAATTCTGCATAATTTTCATAATCGGCCTTATCGGTGAGCGAAAGAAACAGGGCATAGTTATTCCAATCTTTCTTGTCGGTTGTTCCAGACATATAATAGCTGGGTCGAACACAAATTTTATAATTGTAGTAACCCCCTCCAACTAGAGTTTTATCTATAAAATCGCCTAACGTATAATAATGTTCTTCGGTAGTTTCTTTAACCTCTTGCTTGTTTGAAACAACTATTTCTTCCATATTGTTGGATTCCAACCTGCTAGCAAAGCCCTCTACGGGATTGCTATCGTTATGCCACCAAGTGTTCTCCAAATCAGCTCCGGTGCGGTGTTTCACAATAAAGGTGGGAGTGGTTTTACCATCTAATTCCTCTGTGCCATTCTTCTCAAATACGGAATAGTCTACCGGATTGCTGTTGTTAACTACTTCGGTTTGAGGAGTGACTACATTAAAAAATTTTATTCCATCATTAGCATTGCAACTTATGTCAAGATAATAGGTGTTATAATTACCACTGCCAAACCACACTTTATTGTAGCCATAGTAGTAAGCACGCAAGGGTGACGGAAATTTTGCACAAATACCCTCAAACACATCTGTGGGGTAGTCCTCATTACGCAATTTGTCCCAAATTTCATTTTGTCTCCACAATTTGCTTGCTTTGAATGCTTGTTGGTAGCCGAAATCTTCGTAACTTATCTTGTCGATGCCTACACGTTGAGCATCTGGCAATTCACTTTGATCATAAAATTCGGGATGTCGCATAATGCGTAGCACGTTGAAAAAGTTTTGCACCATGCGCTGCGCATCGCCCTTATTCGATCCGAGGACAGTGGGCAAATAGTAGTTGTCGGCTATTTTTTTATAATTAGAGTTCTTTTCATCTTTTGGTACAAGCTGCAAAGTGCACCAATGGCTTTGCTCTAATTTCCCCGTTTTGTCGCACGGACGCACACATACCCAATAAACTGTTTTTGTTCCAACAGTCTGTTTAATTACATCGCCAAACTGATAGTAAGGTTTAATTATTTTGTTTTCACCAATCACCGAAGCTGGCACAAAGCGCAACTGCGTGAGGTGGGGCAACTGCTGCACATTTACGTCGAGCGTGGCGTAGCAGTCGGTTTGATTGAGCACCTTGAAGTCGAGACTACCCACGCCGTCTTGCTTCCACGTGCTGCTCTTGGCAGTACCGTCGGTGCCTTGCGAAATCATACTACGAAATTCGCGGTCGGCCTCCACTGCACTACTCGTAACAACGTAGCGCACATAAGGGTTGGAGGCATCCTTCACTGTGCCAATAGTGGGTTCTTCAGCATAGTCTTTCGTGTCCCAATTCTGGGGCAAAGAGTCCACATTGGCCACTACTCCTAACAAAGTTTGAAGGGCTTCATACTTTTGATAGTTTTGTTCAGTCACTTGTCCTGAAGGATTGTCACCATTAGTACCATCCGACAGGTCATTGTCTTTACACGAGGTGATGCCTAGCGTAAGAGCAAGGCCCAATAGAGCCAAAAGGGTTTTTGATTTCATCATAACATTTTGTGTTTCAGGTGATGTTGATTGTAATTGTTTTATTCTGCAAAAATACGATATTTTTCAATAGTTAGCTAATAGGGGGGGGGATTTTTTTGCTTGATTAAGACGATTTCTTCATTAAGGGCGGGCTGAAGGCCCAATGTATGCACCTAGCCCAGGGCAAGCGAAGCGGCGCCCTGGGGTACAATTGTATAGAAAATCACGCTCTGAAAGAGCAAAAGCATTGCTAGGAGCACGAATGTTTGCATAAATATGCTTTTGCTCTTTCAGAGCGACGTTTCCGCTAGCGTTTAAACCCAGGGCGCC
>CAVKKI010000220.1:0-3948 GCA_963656725.1 Oribacterium sp.
TTATAGCCCAGATCACATCGTAAAGGAAGAAAAATATGAAAGTGAAAACAAACCATTTTCTTAGATGTAAACAATATTCCCTTATTCTCATTGCTTTTTATTTTGTGTGTAAAGTTAGTAATGAATTTTGAATTAGATTGATATTATACATTACAAACTGTAGTGATGTGATTGATATTTACCAAACTTAATTCGATATGTAGGCATAAGACAACGTTCTTTGTATAACACTTTTCATACGTTAATGAAATGTAGATGAAATAAAAAAGGAGATAGACACTTCAGATTAGTGTTTATCTCCTTTTCGATAGTATTTAGAGGGAGGGATTATCCACCGAAATTGTCATACATAATGCTTTCGGGTTCAACGCCAAGGCTGTCGAGCATGCCAACAACTGCTTTAGACATGGGGCCTGGACCACACATGTAGTATTCAATGTCTTCGGGAGTTTCATGATCCTTAAGATAGGTGTTGAACATTACTTGATGAACAAAACCTGCGGTGTATTTCACTCCAGCAGCATCAGCAGCGGGGTCTGGACGATCTAAGGCGAGATGGAAATGGAAATTGGGAAAATCCTTTTCCAATTGGTGGAAGTCGTCAAGATAGAAAACTTCATTTAGAGCACGAGCACCATAGAAATAGTGCATTTCGCGATCGCGGCAATTTAGCGTACGAGTCATATGCATGATTTGTGCACGGAGGGGAGCCATACCGGCACCACCGCCCACCCAAATCATCTCTTTCTTGGAGTTGAAATGAGGATGAAAATCGCCATAAGGACCACTCATAATAACTTTATCGCCTGGTTTGAGCGTGAAAATATAGGAGGAGGCAATACCTGGGTTGACATCCATAAATCCGCTGCGGTCGGCTTTGAATGGAGGAGTGGCGATACGAACGGTTAGCATAAACACATCGCCTTCAGCTGGATAGTTGGCCATTGAGTAGGCACGAACTGTAGGTTCTGTGTTGACGCATTTTAAGGGGAAAAGACCAAATTTCTGCCATGCAGGTAGATATTCTTCGCCGATGAGTGACTTATCGATGTCCTTGTCGTAATCCATACTGAATGTAGGAATCTTAATCTGTGCGTAAGAACCAGGCAAGAAGTCCATGTGGGCGCCAGCAGGAAGTTGCACCTTGAACTCTTTGATAAATGTGGCCACGTTCTTATTTGAAATGACTGTGCATTCGTATTCTTTCACACCTAGCACGCTATCAGGTACTTGAACTGAAAGGTCTCCCTTCACTTTGCATTGGCATCCCAAACGATAGTTTTCTTTAATTTGTTTGCGAGTGAAATGGCCTTTCTCTGAATCAAGAATTTCACCCCCACCTTCATTAACTTGGCATTTGCATTGACCGCAAGAGCCCTTACCACCGCAAGCAGAAGGAAGATAGATTCCTTGTTCGGAAAGAGTGGTGAGCAAGCTACCGCCTTGTTCCACTTCAACTTTTTCTTTGCCGTTAATTGTAACGGTTACCTTTCCGCTAGGAGACAAGTATTTTTTTGCTACAAGCAGAATGATAACTAAAAGGAGTATAATCACCAAGAATACTCCGATACTTGATAAAATTAAATTCAAATCCATTGTTTCTTGTGTGTGATTAGATTTTCAAACCAGAGAAGCACATAAAGGCCATGGCCATCAGTCCGACGGTGATGAACGTGATGCCTAGTCCTTGCAAAGGTTTAGGTACGTCCGTGTAGGCCATCTTTTCGCGTATGGCAGCCAGTGCCACAATGGCGAGCATCCATCCGATGCCCGAACCTAAAGCATAAACCAATGCATCGGCTACATTACCGATGAATTGGGTGCTACCAGGTTCCATATTGATGCGTTGTTGCATAAAGAGGCTTGCACCCATGATGGCGCAGTTTACAGCAATAAGTGGAAGGAAAATACCTAGAGCTGCATAAAGAGAGGGAGAAAATCGTTCGACAACCATTTCAACCAATTGCACAATACCTGCAATTACTGCGATAAACAGAATGAAGGATAGGAATGATAAATCAACCCCTTCAATCAAACAGTTCGGTCCTAGCACTTTGGTTTGCAAAAGGTAGTCGACGGGAACTGTAATCAATAGTACGAAAGTTACAGCAATTCCTAATCCGAAGGCTGTTTTTACATTCTTTGATACGGCTAAGTAGGAGCACATACCTAGGAAGAATGCAAATATCATATTGTCCACAAATATGGAGCGAACGAACAAACTTAATAGATGTTCCATTATTAGAGTTATTTTTGAACTTCAAGAACATTGGATAGTGGAGTGGGGTGCTCATCGTAACCAAAGCCCCAATATCCAGTCTTTTGTTTCATGAATACATGGATGAATAAATCGCTATTATTTCTTTTTAGTTTCTCGTTCGTTTATGGCTCGGTGCACCCAAATGAGGCAACCCAGTAGAATGAGAGCCATGGCAGGCATGGTCATCATACCATTATTAACATAGAAACCACCATTTGCTTCGTAGATGCTTTCGGGGATTATGCGGAGTCCAAGTAGGGTGCCGCTGCCTAATAGCTCTCGTACGAAACCTACAACTACTAATACCCAAGCGTAGCCTAGTCCATTACCGATGCCATCGAGGAAAGATTCCCATGGACCATTCATCATGGCAAAAGCTTCAAGGCGTCCCATAAGAATACAGTTGGTAATGATAAGACCTACGTAAACAGATAATTGTACGCTGACATCGTAGGCGTATGCTTTCAGTACTTGTGATACTAGTGTAACCAAGGCAGCTACAACTACTAGCTGCACGATGATACGTATACGACTAGGAATGGTTTTACGTATGAGTGAAATAATGACGTTTGAGAAGGCGGTGATGACGGTAACAGAAAGTCCCATAACGATGGCAGGCTCTAATTGAGAGGTTACTGCCAGAGCGGAACAAATACCTAATACTTGAACAGCTACGGGGTTGTTCAAGTTGAGTGGTTCTGTTAGAGCTCCTCTTTTATCTTTTGAAAACAAACTCATATTATTCAGAGCTTTATTAATTGTTTTAAATGTATCAAATTATCATGCTTACCAAGCATGGCTTATTTAAGAGATTTGAAATAGCCGATGTATTGTGTCAGCCCATCGTGTACCATGTTGGCTACACCGGTTGAGGTAAGAGTTGCACCTGTGATACCATCCACTTGGCTATTTTCTTTGCCTGGTTCAACTTTGCCATTCTTGACGACTGTTAAAGCCACCTCTGACGTTGTGGTGTCGCTGAACAATTGTTTACCCTTAAACTGATCTTGAAATTTCTCTTCTGCGATGAGCGCACCTAAACCAGCTGTTTCACTTTCATGAGAGAAATAGGCACCATAGACCGTTTGTAGATCTTCGTTAATAGCAATGTATCCCCAAAGACCACCCCATAGACCAGAACCTGTTACGGGAACAACATACTTGGTTTTGCCTTCTATGTTACATACATAAACTGGCAGACAAACTTTTGAAATGGCTTTGCTTTCTACTTTAAAGCCATCGTTCTCCTTGCTCTTTCCATCTTTTATAATAGAGCCGGTGCTGTCTACAATTTGATCTGCTACTATGATTTCGTTGTATTTGTTTTCGATGTCTTGTGCATCGTTGAGGCTACGGATGTTTAAGGAGGCAAGAATTTGTTTCTTTTTGTCAAGAGCCACGTTCTTGTCTTGTGTAGGTTTCAAAGCTGAAGAAACGAAAGCAAGCAGGAATGCAACGATAACGACCATTATCGCCGCATAAATCAGAGTATATGAATTTTTGTTTGTATTCATAATGTGAATTTTTTTTGAAAGAAGCAATCTCAACTTGTTAAGCCTTAGTGTTTAAATCTTTACGAAGTTCTCGTTTGGACTTATGTTGAAAATTGTTTTTGCTTCGTAATCAATAGGTTATTTGCTTGCTCTTTTAAGTCGTTTGCTGATGTTGCTCTGTACAAAGCAGTAGTC
>CAVKKI010000221.1:0-3871 GCA_963656725.1 Oribacterium sp.
GTAGATCTCGGAGGCGAAACACCTCAGCAGATTGTGTGTGGAGCACCCAATGTAGCAGTTGGGCAAAAAGTAATAGTGGCAACTCTTGGCACCACCCTATATGATGGTGAACAGAGTTTTACTATAAAAAAGTCGAAACTACGCGGCATAGAAAGCCTAGGTATGATTTGTGCCGAAGATGAAATCGGAGTAGGAACAAATCATGACGGAATTATCATCCTACCCGAAGATACCCCCATAGGAACCCCCGCTGCACAATATTATGGTCTAGAAAGCGACTACGTGATAGAAGTAGATATTACTCCCAATCGAGCTGATGCATGTTCACATTATGGTGTAGCACGAGATTTCTACGCTTGGCTCATTCGGAATGGCAAAAAAACAGCCTTGCACAAAATGGATGTATCTGACTTCAGCGTAGACAATCATGAACTTGATATCGATATTCAAGTAGAAAACAATGAAGCTTGTCCACGATATTGTGCTATTACCGTCAAAGATTGCGAGGTAAAAGAAAGTCCCCAATGGCTAAAAGAAAAACTCACCACCATCGGATTGCGCCCCATCAATAATATTGTTGATATCACCAACTATGTTATGATGGCCTATGGGCAACCCCTGCATTGTTTTGACGCCGACATGATTGAAGGAAATAAAATTGTAGTGCGTCCAATGCCCAACGGTACAAAATTTCAAACGCTAGACGGAGTAGAACACACTCTTACAGACCGTGATTTAGCCATCTGTAACACTAAGGATGCCATGTGTATAGCAGGTGTAATGGGGGGACGTGGATCTGGCACCTATGCCACCACCAAAGATATTCTTCTCGAAAGCGCCTACTTTCACCCTACTTGGATAAGAAAAAGTGCACGACGCCATGGGTTAAATACTGATGCCTCATTCCGATTTGAAAGAGGAATCGACCCCGACGGGCAAATCTATGCGCTAAAAGTAGCCGCAATGCTTGTGAAAGAACTCGCGGGTGGTACCATCAGCATGGAAATTAAAGACGTAGCATCCCCCACACTCATCAAAAAATTTGAGGTAGAACTCAAATACCAATACGTGCACGACCTCATCGGTAAAACTATATCAGTGGACACCATTAAAGAAATCCTTACCTCGCTAGAAATGATTATCATTAGTGAAAACGAAGAAGGACTCAAAATAGAAGTGCCCGCCTATCGTGTCGACGTGCAACGTCCTTGTGATGTGGTTGAAGACATTCTACGAATCTACGGCTATAATAACGTGGAAATTCCCACCACCATAAAAACAAGTCTCACACTCAAGGGAGAAGCTGATTTATCAAACAAACTCGAAAATATTGTCTCTGAACAACTCGTGGGACAAGGCTTCCGAGAAATCCTCAACAACTCACTCACCAAAGAAGCCTACTACCAAGACCTCAAAATCTACAACGCTAGTAAACTTGTACGAGTGCTCAATCCCTTAAGTAGCGATTTGAATGTGCTACGAAGCACACTCCTCTTCGGTGGACTCGAAAGTATCGCACACAACGTAAACAGAAAAAACAGAAATCTGCGATTCTTCGAGACTGGTAATTGTTACTACTACAATGATCAGAAGTTTGACGAAAAACAACCACTTAAGGCCTACACACAAGCACATTACCTAGGATTATGGCTCACTGGAAAGCGTGTAGAAAACTCTTGGACACATCCAAATGAGTCCTCTTCCGTCTATGAGCTTAAAGCCTACGTGATGAACATTCTTAAACGTCTCGGAGTGGAAGAAAAAGGCTTAAAAACAATACACGGAGCAAACGATAATTTCGCTAAAAGTATAGCCATCACTGACTATCAAGGACAAACCCTGATAGAACTGGGCATTGTTTCCAAAGCAATTATTGCCCAATTCGACATAGAGCAAGAAGTTTCCTATGCAGAAGTCAATTGGACGCTCTTAATGAAAAAAATCAAAAAGAGCGCCATCTCATTCAAAGAAATCAGCAAATTCCCGAGTGTAAGTCGCGATTTGGCTTTGCTAATTGATAAAAATGTAGAATTTGCACAGATAGAGCAAATTGCTCTAGCTTCAGAAAAGAAACTTTTGAAAAAGGTTGAACTCTTCGACGTCTACGAAGGAAAGAACCTACCCGCAGGCAAAAAAAGTTACGCAGTCAACTTTGTGTTGCAAGACGATACTAAAACGATGAACGTCAAGCAAACCGAAGCCGTAATGAAAAAAATCGTAGCAAACCTCGAGAAACAACTAGGAGCAAGCTTACGATAATCATTTTCCTTGACTAAATTTTAAGAATCACACAATTCACACATAACCTTGCCAACTCCCTTAAAGAAAGTTGGCCCCAAAAAAACATTTCATCCCCATGGGAAGAGCATTCGAATATAGGAAAGCAACCAAAATGAAGCGTTGGGGGCATATGGCTCGAACCTTCACTAAACTAGGTAAGCAAATTGCGGTAGCAGTAAAAGCTGGTGGTCCAGAGCCAGAAAATAACCCCACTCTACGAGCCATCATCGCCACCTGTAAGCGCGAGAACATGCCCAAAGACAATATCGAACGAGCCATCAAAAACGCCTGCGGTAAAGATCAAAGCGATTACAAAACTATGACATACGAAGGCTATGGTCCTCACGGAGTGGCCATTTTCGTCGATACGCTCACTGACAATGCAACTCGGACCGTAGGTGATGTTAGATCCGTCTTTAATAAATTCAACGGTAATCTCGGTACAATGGGCTCGCTAGCCTACCTCTTCGATCATAAAGCCGTTTTCACCATTCGCAAAAAAGAAGGACTAGAAATGGATGAACTCATTCTCGACCTTATTGATTATGGAGTGGAAGACGACTACGATGAAGATGATGAAGAAGGCAGCGTAACTATCTACGGAGATCCCAAAAGCTTCTCACTCATCCAAAAACATCTCGAGGAAAACGGTTTCGAAGTTTTAGCAGCTGAATTCACCTACATTCCCAACGACTTGAAAGAAGTTACACCCGAAGAACGCGAAAGCATTGATAAAATGGTAGAGCGACTTGAAGACTTCGACGACGTTCAAACCGTCTACACCAACATGAAGCCTAGCGAAAATTAAAATCAAAGGTTCATCCCCCAAAATGCTAAAAGTATCGAGGAAAAAGAGTTTATATGCCAGTGAAACTGGAAATTTCCCAATACTTTTAGCTTTTATTTTATAATTATATTTTTAAAAGCTAATAAGCCTAACCACAAGAACATCAAAGGTGACGAATAAATTGTTCCGTTGTTGGTAGAAACTTTAGCTTTTATGTCATAGAGGAAATTTTCACAGCAAAATGAAGGAGTTCGATGTAGCCACAAGTTGTGTATGCTCTCGTAGCATCCACATAATTCTAACAGATGATGACATCATCCAAGAAGTAAAATTTGTTGGTGGATGTCCAGGTAACTTAAAAGGTATCGGTGCCCTGGTAAAAGGACGAGAACGAAAAGAAATCATCCAATGTCTAAAAGGGATAAAATGCCGAGACAAAACAACGTCCTGTCCCGATCAATTAGCAAGGGCCTTAGAACTACTATAAGCTAATTTTTCTTGTTCCTAAATCTATTCTTTACTACGTCACATCCTTACGTGGAGTAGGGAAGTGCTATAGTTCCTAAACAGCGTCATATAACAGGTGGAATACATAAGTTAGCCAATGAACACCACTTTCACAAGATACATGACGAATAAATAGGTGTTCAGAAATAATTTTATAATTAAAAGACGACAATAAAAACAATGAAGACAATTTTTCTAAAATTATATAGTTAAGGCGAAGCCTTTTGTCTCTTTTGTCGTAAATAAATAAGCAATCAAAATCATTTTAACTACCGACTTAAAAACTCTACTTTATAG
>CAVKKI010000222.1:0-3868 GCA_963656725.1 Oribacterium sp.
CTTCGCTTGCCCTGGGCTAGGTGCATACATTGGGCTTTCAGCCCGCATTGGTAATGATCTCGTTCATTACACAAAAATAATTTTGATTACCTACTAAATGTGCGTTTTTATTGCAACCGCTCCAACTCCTTGCGCAGTTCCTCAATATTATTGACCACAGTGTAGTAGTCGGCCGGTTGCCCCGAAATGAGGCCTTGGGCGAAGAGGGCGTTGAGCGCATTGAGCAGCGGTTGCCAGCAACCCTCAACGTTGTAGAAGATGACGGGTTGGTGCTTGATGCCGATGCCCGTGTTGGCCATCACGGTGAACACCTCGTCGAGTGTGCCGATGCCGCCGGGCAGGGCGATAAGCACGTCGCTCTCGCGATTCATCATCATTTTGCGGTCGTTGAGGTCAACACAGCGGAAGGTCACGTCGATGGTGTCGCTCACCCAACCGCGTTGGGCTAGGATGTCGGGCACCATGCCGTAGATGCGGCCACCGTGGGCTTTGGTGCTTTGCGCCAACACCTCCATGAGGCCGCGGTCAGACCCGCCATAAACCAGCGTGTGGCCGCCTTCGCCAATGAGCGCACCCACCTGTTCGGCTGCCTCGCGGTAGCTATCGGGCAGATGGTTTTTTGCCGAAAGAAAAACGCCAATTTTCATCGTGCGGCGATGCATTCAATTTCGATGCGCGCGTTTTTGGGCAGCGTCTTCACAGCCACGGCCGAGCGAGCGGGGAAGGGAGCGGTGAAGAATTGAGCATACACTTCGTTCATTTCGGCAAAGTCGGCCATGTCGGCAAGGAAAACGCTCGTCTTCACCACATTGGCCAGGCTGAGGCCTGCCTCTTCTAGAATGTGCTTGATGTTGGTGAGCGACTGTGCGGTGAGTTCCTTAATGCCGCCTTCGGCAAAAGCGCCAGTGGCGGGGTCGATGGGCAGTTGGCCCGAAACGTAAATGGTGCCGTTGGCCTCGATGGCCTGGCTGTAGGGACCAATGGCGGCGGGCGCATTGGGGGTAGCAATGGGTTGTTTCATAAGGATGCGTTATTTTTAAATAGGGGTTACGCTAAGGAAGCAAACACCTCCTTTGAGCGAAGCCACAAAAGTTATTGCAAAATGAAGAGGATGGCGAGCCAGTGTGCCACGGAGCCTAGCAACACGAAGATGTGCCAAATGCCGTGAAAATAGCGGTGGTTGTCGTGGGCGAAGAAGTAGGTGCCTGAGGTGTAGAACAAGCCCTCGGCCAACAAGCTCACCAAGGCGGCGGTAGAGATGCGCTGACACACAGGTTCTGCAATGAACACGAAAGTCCAGCCCATCACCAAATAGAGCAGCAGTGAAAGGCGCGGCCACCGGCCCATAGCGGTTATTTTGTAAACAGCGCCCGCCACGGCCACTCCCCACAGAATGCCAAACACCGTCCAACCCAAGGGTCCGCCCACCACCCCGATGCATATGGGGGTGTAAGAGGCGGCAATCATCACGTAGATGCTAATGTGGTCCATCACGCGAAGCACGCGTTTGCCTCGGCCTGGCATTTGCCAGTGATAGAGGGTGCTGGCGGCATACATCAAGAGCATGCCACAGGTAAAGAAGGTGGTGCCGAAGGCATTCTTCCAGTTGCTGGTGTAGCCCAGTCGCAGAATGAACCATGCGGCGATTAGGGTAAACACCACCCCGGCCAGGTGGGTCAGGGTGTTGAAGCGTTCCTCTTTGGTGCGTTTTTGCATAAGTTCTTTAGGGAATGAATGGGGGTGAGCTCGTCAGTGGGGGCGACGCGGCTCGCGTCGGCGCAAGGGGTTGCGCTAGAAGCTATTGGCTGAAAATAGAGTAGCTGATTCTAAATGGGGTGGGGCGCATTTTTGCTTGAGTTGCCTCTTGCCCCGACGCGGGACGCGTCGCCCCCCAAGAGCTTGCGTCGCCCCCACTGACACGCTCGAATTTATTTAATGCCTCCTAGTGAGTTGCTGATAATCACGGCCAGCACGATGGCGGTGATGAGGGCGTAGAGCCAGTCGCGCTCTTTCAGGAAATCGACGAGCGAGAGCAACACGCGCATGATGGGGGTTAGAATGAGAATGAGCA
The DNA here is from genome assembly GCA_963656725.1 of Oribacterium sp. Lineage (GTDB taxonomy): Bacteria > Bacteroidota > Bacteroidia > Bacteroidales > Bacteroidaceae > Alloprevotella. Next base: position 2,072 of record CAVKKI010000222.1, read on the forward strand.
CGCCCGTTTGAATCCACCCGATGGCAGAGAAACTGGTCAACCCGGCAAGGATGCCCGAAAGCGTGGTATATTCCGTGTGTTGTTCGGCCTGTCCGTAAGAGAAGTTTCGGTAGCTATCGAACGAGAAACTCTCGCCGCCATGGTTCACCAAATAGATGATGCCACCAATGAAAGCCACCAAGCAAGCTATCGACACCCCAATGCGCAGGGTGTTGCCAATGAGCTGCTGCATATCGTATTTTTGGCGCTCGGCCTCAGTTTTAAATTCCATAATTTTCTAGATTTCTTTAAGAAATGGAGTGGGGGGATTAATATTTTCCGGCAAAACCTTGCCAAATCATGTTGATGGCCACAAGCACAATGGCTACGCAGAAAATTTGGCGCAGCACGCTCACGTTCATCCGTTTCAGCAATTTGGCACCGGTGAGCGCGCCAAAAAGCACGCCTATCATCACGGGGCAAGCAATGCCCGGGGCGATTACGCCGCGCTGCACGTAGATCACGGCCGAGGCGCAAGCCGTCACACCCATCATGAAGTTAGAGGTGGTGGTGCTCACTTTGAAAGGCACTTTCATCATAGCGTCCATGGCCAACACCTTAAGCACACCCGACCCAATGCCGAGAATGCCCGAAAGCACGCCAGCCACATACATCACGCTGAAGCCCCCGCCCACATGGCGCAGTTCGTAGCTTTTCACCGTGCCGTCTTTTTGCGGCCACGTGCCATAGAGCTTGAGTCGGCGAGCCATTTCAGAGCCTTTCACGCCCTCGTGGTCGCTTTTGCGGCGTTGCTGCATGGCTGCGGTGAGCAGCAGCACGAAGCCGTAGATCACGGCAATCACATTGTTGTTGAGCCAAATGGCCACAAATGCGCCGCACACAGCGCCCAGCGTAGTGGCTATTTCCAGAAACATGCCTAGGCGCACGTTGGTGATGCCTTCTTTTACGTAGGCCGATCCCGAACCGCTAGAGGTGGCGATGGAGGCCACGAGAGCTGCGCCCACGGCATAGTGAAAGTCGATGCCGAAGCCCAGCGTCAGCACGGGAATTACGACCACACCTCCGCCTAAGCCCGTGAGCGAGCCTAGAAGGCCGGCGCAATAGGCAGCTAGCAAGAGGATGAGGGTGAATGCTAAAATCGTCATACTTTAGTTGTTTTGTGTTTCGATTGTTTTATATGTATTCTGATTGTATTTCTCTGTAGGTTGCAAAGTTACGCAAAATTGCGCTTACTCGTTTTCTGATTTCCGATTTTATGACAGAAGGGGCGCTTGGGGAATGTTTGAACGGACGTTTTGGGGCGAAAAATCCTTCTTTTGGCTTTCGGTGGGGAGAAGGGTGGGCTTTGCATAAATATTCACCATTATGTTTAATAGTGCAAGCAAAATAAAAAAGCACGAATTCATCGGTGTTTTTCTACCCCCTGTAAGTTTCATGCGCAAATTGCTGTTGCTTGCACTAATTGCTTGCACTGCCGCTGAATATCAATTGTTTCAAGAGTGTAAGCAGCACAAAAAGTTGCTTGCACTAAGCTGTTATGTTCCACAAAAATTGCAAAAGGGGTTAGGAGGCGCAAAAATCGGCCTTTTCATCGGGAAATTCGCCCTTTTTCTGTGTTTTTTGGCAAAAATGTTTCACGAAGTTAGAATTTCTTTATGCAGAAAATATACGGAATATGCAGCTTTTATGCAAAAAGTGGCAGCAAAGGGTTATAGTGTAGGCACTAGAATTTGCTGCTTGCACTCTTGAAACGCTTGATAATCAGTGTGAGTGTAAGCAATTAGTGCAAGTAACAGC
>CAVKKI010000223.1:0-3850 GCA_963656725.1 Oribacterium sp.
CACGAAGTTCTAAAGTAGAGCAGTATCAAAAAAACAATTATGCCGAAATCAACAATATCAAACAACAGCATAAGCACCGACCTTCGTTACTTGAAGTTGTTAGCGCGCGATTTTCCCACCATTTCGAAGGTTACCACAGAAATTATCAATCTCGAGGCCATTCTTCATCTTCCCAAACCAACGGAGCATTTTTTAGCCGATTTGCATGGTGAAAACGAGGCTTTTCAGCATGTGCTTCGCAACGCATCGGGTAATATTAAACGGAAGGTGAGAGAACTTTTTGGCAATACCATGCGCGAGAAAGAAATTCGCGACTTATGCACACTCATCTACTATCCAAAACAGAAGTTAGAGCTAGTAAAGCAAAACGACGCAAATCTTTCAGACTATTATCAGACGACACTTAATCAACTCATTGCCGTGTGCCGAAACGTGTCGTCGAAATATACGCGTTCGAAGGTGCGCAAGAGCTTGCCTCAAGAGTTCGCCTACATTATCGAGGAGTTGCTTCACGAGAGTAGCGATGATCGCAACAAACAGGCTTATGTTGGGGTGATTATTCAAACGATTATTGGCACTGGACGTGCTTCGGGTTTTGTTAAGGCTATTTGCGAACTCATTCAGCGTTTGGCTATTGACCAACTTCATATTCTGGGTGATATTTTTGACCGCGGTCCTGGAGCACATCTCATTATGGATACCTTGACTGGCTATCACCATTGGGACATTCAGTGGGGCAATCACGATATTTTATGGATGGGGGCGGCAGCGGGAAATAAAGCATGTATTGCAACAGTGCTTCGTTTGTCGTTTCGTTATGCTAACACTCAAACGCTTGAAGAAGGTTATGGCATTAATATGGTGCCCTTAGCCACGTTCGCTATGGAAACTTATGCCGACGATCCTTGTGAATTGTTCTATCCGAAGATAGAGGATCCAACGCGTCGTCCTAATGATAAGATGTGTCGCCTTATAGCTCAAATGCATAAAGCCATAGCCGTCATTCAGTTTAAACTTGAAGGCCAACTCTATGAACAACACCCCGAGTGGGGTATGCAAGAGCGTGGATTAATGCAAGGCATTGACTTGGAACATGGCACATGTCAAGTGGATGGAGCAACCTACCCGATGCTCGATTGCTCTTTGCCAACTTTTCATTGTGCCACACCCTATCAGCTGACGGCTGAGGAGGAGTATTTGATGAATCAACTTCAACACTCCTTCCTTATTTCCGATCGTTTGCAATCACACGTTCAGCAGCTTTTGCTTCATGGTTCAATGTTTGGCATCTATAACTCAAATTTGCTTTTCCATGCTTCCGTACCGATGAATGCTGATGGTAGCTTGAAGGAAGTGTCAGTAGGGGGAGTTTGGGTGAAAGGTCGCGAACTGATGGAGCGCGTTGAACAGATGGTACGTTTAGCCTATGATGATGAGGCAGATGCGAAGGAACGTCAGAATGCATGCGATTACTATTGGTATTTGTGGTGTGGTCCTAACTCTCCGCTTTTTGATAAATCGAAGATGGCTACCTTTGAACGCTATTTTATTGCCGATAAGGCCACTCATACAGAGGATAAAGGGTGTTACTATAGCTTGCGTGAGCGGGCCGACATTTGCGATGCTTTGCTCAATGCTTTTGGCGTGTCGGGCAAACATCGCCATATTATTAACGGCCACGTGCCCGTGAGAGCCTCCAACGGTGAGAGCCCTATTAAAGCCGATGGTAAGATGATGTTGATAGATGGTGGGTTTGCTAAAGCCTATCACCATACTACGGGCATAGCTGGCTACACATTGGTCTATCACTCACGAGGATTTCAGCTTGTGCAACATGCACCCTTTACCTCGACGGAAGAGGCCATTTTGAATGGTACAGATATTCAGTCGACTACGCAGATTGTAGAGATGATGGGACATAGAGCTATGGTGAACGATACAGATAAAGGCGCAGAATTGCGTGAGCAAATAGCTGACCTCGAGAAACTCCTTGTGGCCTATCGACGCGGCTTTATCAAGGAAAAGTGAATGAAAGGGATAGGTTAACGAATTGTTCTACCATTCTGCGGAAACTTTATTACCTTACCCCTAGGGAAAAATTCCACATTTTGAAAGATAACTCAAACAACTGAAAATATCATGAAGTCTTTAAAAGAACTCTATAGAATAGGCATAGGCCCTTCATCGTCACACACCATTGGGCCTCGTCTTGCTGCCGAACGTTACTTGCGCCATCACCCTGATGCTTTAGGTTTCCGTGTGACGCTTTATGGTAGCCTTGCAGCTACTGGCAAGGGGCACCTTACCGACTATGCTATTCAGCAAGTTTTGGGGCAGGGGCGCACTGAAATAGTGTGGCACGCTGAGCAGGTGTTACCTTTCCATCCTAATGGTATGAAGTTTGAAAATCGTAAGAATAGTTCCGATTTTCAAGACCCTTGGACCGTTTTTAGTGTAGGTGGCGGAGCTTTGGTAGAGGAGGGGAGTGAGCAACCTAAGACTCCCGATGTTTATGAACTCGACCACTTAAGTGATATTCAGCGATGGTGTGAAGAGCGCGGTGTGTCGTATTGGGAATATGTGCAACACTGCGAGGGGTCAGAAATATGGGATTATCTTGAAAAGGTGTGGCACACGATGTGTGCCGCCGTAGAGCGTGGCTTAGAACACGAAGGTGTGTTGCCTGGTGTGCTCAAACTGCATCGCAAGGCTCCCGACTACTATATTCGTGCAACTAACTATCCGAGTAATCTGCAATCGCGTGCATTGGTATTTGCCTATGCCTTGGCCGTTAGTGAGGAAAACGCCTCTGGCGGTATCATTGTAACCGCTCCTACCTGTGGCGCAAGTGGTGTGGTTCCAGGTGTTCTCTATCACCTTCACAAAACGCGTGCATTTACTCAGAAACGCATTCTCCATGCGTTGGCGGTAGCAGGGCTGATAGGAAATATTGCCAAGAGTCGAGCTTCTATTTCTGGAGCCGAAGCTGGTTGTCAGGCCGAGGTGGGAGTGGCTTGTGCTATGGCAGCCGCGGCAGCCAACTATCTTTTCGGAGGTTCACTAGCCACGATAGAGTATGCCGCTGAAATGGGGTTGGAACATCACTTGGGAATGACATGTGACCCCGTGTGTGGTCTTGTGCAAATTCCCTGTATTGAACGCAATGCTCATGCAGCAGCTCGTGCGCTTGATGCCAATGTTTATGCCAATCTCTCAGATGGTTCCCATCGCATCATTTATGATAAGACCGTGGAGGTGATGAAGCAGACAGGACACGACCTTCCCTCGCTCTATCGTGAAACTTCTGAAGGTGGATTGGCTAAAGAGTATCATAATCAGTAAAGAAAAGGCTGTGAATGGTGTGAAAGTTTAGAAAATAAGTTGTAACTTTGCATCGTCGTTACGAGTTAGCGACGCTTAATTCAAACCTATAAAATCAATAGAACAAATGGCAACAAAAATCCGTTTGCAACGTCATGGCCGTAAGAGCTATGCATTCTACAGCATTGTTATTGCTGACGTAAGAGCACCACGTGATGGTAAGTTTACTGAAAAGATTGGTACGTACAACCCCAACACCAATCCCGCAACAGTAGATTTGAATTTTGAACGCGCCCTTTATTGGGTAGAGAATGGCGCTCAACCCACAGACACGGTTCGCAACATTCTTTCTGATGAAGGCGTAATGCTGATGAAGCACCTCAATGGCGGTGTTCGAAAAGGTGCTTTTGACGAAGCTGCTGCACAAGCAAAGTTCGAGGCTTGGAAGCAAGCTAAGGACGCAAAACTTGTGGCTGCTGCCGATAAGAAGGCTGCCGATAAGAAGGCTGCTGCCGAGGCTCGTCTCGAA
>CAVKKI010000224.1:0-3836 GCA_963656725.1 Oribacterium sp.
CACTATTGGTTATGTAGCATTACTTTCATACCATTGTGGAAATTAGTACATTATCTTGTTATCATATGACAAAGATAAAGGATGTCGTTGAGACCCTTGAACGGTTCGCTCCATTGCCGCTACAGGAAAGTTACGATAATGCTGGCCTGCAGATTGGGTTGACAACGAGTGAAAATGTGTCAGGGGTATTATTGTGTCTTGACGTAACTGAGGATGTGATAGAAGAAGCCTATGAAAATCAATGCAATTTGATTGTGGCTCATCATCCGCTCATATTTCGTCCGTTGCATCATATTACGGAACAGACGCTAGTGGAACGTTGTGTGCGTAGGGCTATTAAAAAAGATATAGCCATCTATGCTGCACATACTAATCTAGATAATGCCTCACATGGAGTGAATTTTATGATGGGGCGGAAATTGGGACTGACCGATGTTCGCGTTCTTGTGTCACGAAACGATGGTCAAGGAGGAAGTGGACTTATTGGACGTTTGCAAAATCCGCTAAATCCGTTAGCCTTTTTAAAAAAGGTTGCTATTACATTTAATGTAAATAGCTTGAATCATAATAAAATAAGTAATAGCAAAATAAGCACTGTGGCTCTTTGTGGAGGAGCTGGCGATTTCTTGCTTGATGAGGCTATTCGTCAAGGAGCTGACGCTTTTTTGACTGGTGAAATGGGCTATCATCGCTATTTCGGACATGAGTCTGAAATATTGATAGCTGTAGCAGGTCATTACCAAACGGAACAATTCACCATTCAATTGTTGCGAGAAATTCTAGAGAAAGCACACCCCTCCTTAAAGATTATGGAGACCGCGATTATCACAAATCCGATATCCTACTTTATTAATAATCAAAACTCATAAATATAATAAATAATGGCAAAGAAAGACGTAGCAGACATGTCTGTAGAGCAGAAATTGAAAAATCTCTACCAATTGCAAACCACCCTCTCTGAAATTGACCGTATTAAAACACTCCGCGGTGAACTTCCCTTGGAAGTACAAGATCTTGAGGACGAGATAGAGGGCTTAACACATCGCATTGGCAAATACAACGAAGAGGTAGAAGGGCTAAACACCGATATCGATTTAAAACGCAACAAAATAAAAGAAGCTCAAGTTGCTATTGACCGTTATAAGTCTCAACTCAACGATGTAAAGAATAATCGTGAGTATGATATGCTAAGTAAGGAAATCGAATTCCAAAGTTTGGAAATCGAACTTCAGCAGAAGAAAATAGGTGAAGCTCAACGTGTGATAGACAATCGTACGAATGACATTGAAACTGCTAAGCATCAGTTGGCTGAACGTCGTGAGGATCTAGATGTAAAGAAATCGGAACTTGACGATATTACAGCCGAAACGAAGGCAGAAGAAGAAAAGCTTCGCGAAAAGTCGAAGAATATAGAACAGACGATTGAACCGCGTTTACTTGCCGCTTTTAAGCGTATTCGTAAAAACTCTCGTAATGGCCTTGGCATTGTTTATATTCAACGTGATGCTTGTGGTGGTTGCTTTAACAAAATACCGCCTCAGCGTCAATTGGATATTCGTATGCGCAAGAAAATTATTGTGTGCGAATATTGCGGTCGCATTATGATTGATCCCGAATTGGCTGGCGTTAAAGTTGAAAAAGAGACTGAAGAAAAGCCAAAACGTCGTTCACGTCGTTTGGCTACCTCAAAGTAGTTTTATGTCTAAAAGTCCGTTGTTAAACTTTCGATAAAGAGTTTAACAACGGAGCTTTTTTACATTATCTTGCATCTTTCCCACATATTACATACATATATATTATATGCAACAGAAAATCATTATTCTCGATTTCGGATCACAGACCACTCAGCTTATTGGTCGAAGATTGCGTGAACTTGACACCTTTTGCGAAATCTTGCCCTATAATAAGTTTCCCCACGATGACCCATCAGTAATCGGAGTCATCCTTTCAGGTTCTCCTTACAGTGTGTATGACCCTGAAGCATTTAAAGTCGATTTAAGTGGCATTCGTGGCAAATACCCCATCCTAGGCATTTGTTATGGAGCACAATATATGTCGCAACTTTATGGTGGTAAGGTAGAACCTGCAGGAAGTCGTGAGTATGGACGTGCAAATCTTGAAAGTTTCGAACAAAATAATCCGCTCTTTAAAGGCTTTGAAGCAAATTCTCAAGTTTGGATGAGTCATGGTGATACCATTACGGCAATACCTGAAGGATTCCGTTGTATCGCTTCTACTTCGAAAGTGAAGTTTGCTGCTTATCAGGCTAACGAAGAAAAGCTTTGGGGAGTGCAATTCCATCCAGAAGTGTTCCACTCTCTACAAGGAACGCAATTGCTTAAGAATTTTGCTGTTGATATTTGTGGCAGTCGACAAGATTGGAGTGCTGATTCATTTGTAGACACAACGGTGGCAGAATTGAAGGCTCAATTGGGCGACGATAAAGTGATATTAGGTCTTTCTGGTGGTGTGGATAGTTCTGTGGCAGCCGTTTTGCTTAATCGAGCAATAGGTCAGAACCTCGTTTGCATTTTCGTAGATCATGGTATGCTTCGCAAGGACGAGTTTACTAGTGTCATGGAGGATTACAAGTGCTTAGGTCTGAATGTAATAGGGGTGGATGCTAGTAATAAATTCTTTTCTGACTTGGAAGGTGTGACTGACCCTGAACAGAAAAGAAAAATTATTGGTCGAGATTTTGTTGAAGTGTTTAATGCTGAGGCTAAAAAACAGATTGGAGCCAAATGGTTGGCTCAAGGAACTATCTACCCCGATCGCATTGAATCGCTCAATATTACGGGCAAGGTAATCAAAAGCCATCACAATGTGGGGGGGCTTCCTAAAGAGATGAACCTGAAGCTTTGTGAACCTCTAAAATGGTTATTCAAGGACGAAGTGCGTCGTGTGGGTCGCTCTATGGGCATGCCCGAGCATCTTATCACTCGTCATCCATTCCCTGGCCCAGGTCTTGCGGTGCGCATTTTGGGTGATATAACTCGCGAGAAGGTACGTATTCTTCAAGACGCTGATGATATCTATATCCGTGGCTTGCGAAACTACAAGGTGAAACTTTCAGGCGAAGAAGCACGTCGCGTGTTGGCTGCAGGTGTTCCTGCCGATATGAAAAATGGAGAAATTGAAGTAAGTCTCTACGACCAAATATGGCAAGCCGGCACGGTGCTCCTTTCCACGGTACGAAGTGTAGGCGTGATGGGAGATGAACGTACATACGAGCATCCCGTCGCTTTGCGTGCAGTTACTAGCACTGATGCAATGACAGCTGATTGGGCACATCTACCTTACGATTTCATGGCACAAGTGTCCAATGACATTATTAATCACGTAAAGGGTGTGAATCGTGTATGTTACGATATTTCTTCAAAACCACCTTCAACGATTGAGTGGGAATAGTTTGATGTAGCAATCATTTGTTTAGCTCTTAGTTACTTCTTACTTTGAGTTGAAAATAAAAGGGATTTATTAAAACCAATTGTTTGGTGCTAATAAATCCCTTTTCTGATGCTATAAAACTTTTATGCCGTCTTTCGCATGAAAGCCTCGCAAGAAATCCTCCACTTTCATGCGTCGCTTTCCTGCTAATTGTATTTCGTCTAAATGTTGATAGCCATCGCTTTGAGTAATTTTCAAAAACGTCTTTCCATCTGTAAGGATTTCTCCTATGGAGCCTGAAGTTGTGGTGAACTCTTTATGGCTTTTGTAAATTTTTATTGTGGTTGGCTTTCCTGAAGAATTTAATCCTTCAATTTCAGTCCATGCAGCGGGGTAGGGGGAAAGTCCTCTGATAAAGTCGTAGGTGCGTTTTACTCCACTTGTCC
>CAVKKI010000225.1:0-3824 GCA_963656725.1 Oribacterium sp.
ACTTTTATGAATTTCAAGATTTGCCTTTATTTTTGAGGCGATTTTTGGCCTTGAAGAGGGAGTGTAGCGAGCTACACGACCGATGATAGGTCAAAAAGCGACCAAAAAGAAAGGTGAAGATTGAAATTAGAAGAGACAAAAGACAAATTATTTCTTCGTCAGAAAAGTTTAGACGACTTCGTTCACTCAATTATTATAAAAACAAGAAAAACGTATGGAATGGATGTATTTAGGAATGGTAGTGTTCCTTTTCATTCTTGCCGCATTCGACCTTTGGGTTGGCGTAAGCAACGATGCGGTAAACTTTCTTAATTCGGCCATCGGGTCAAGAGCGGCAAAGTTTCGCTCGTTGGTGGTGATTGCCGGCATTGGTGTGTTTTGCGGTTGCGTGTTGAGCAACGGCATGATGGACATTGCCCGTCATGGCATTTTCGCACCGCAGTATTTTAGTTTTAAAGATGTGATGTACATTTATTTGGCGGTGATGGTCACCGACATTGTGTTGCTCGACATCTTTAATAGTTTTGGCATGCCCACCTCTACCACTGTGTCGATGGTGTTTGAGCTGCTTGGTGCGGCCTTCGCCTTCACCATGCTGAAAATTGCGGGTGGCGACATGATGCTCACCATGGGCGACTATCTCAACACATCGAAAGCGCTCGAAGTTATTATGGGTATCTTCTTGAGTGTACCTATCGCCTTTGTGTTTGGTTCGCTCATTCAGTATCTCACGCGCATCATCTTCTCGTTTAGCATCTACAAAAACCTGCGATTTAAAATCGGTATTTTCGGAGGCATTGCCATCACCGCCATTCTCTACTTCATGCTCTTTAAGGGATTGAAAGATCTTTCGTTTATGAGCAGCGATGTGAAGGGCTTCCTCAACACACACATTCTCACTATCTTAGGCAGCATCTTCGTGGTGTCGACCATTGTGATGCAGTTGCTGCATGTGATGAAGGTGAACGTTTTCCGTGTGATTGTGCTTGTCGGCACTTTCGCTCTCTCTACGGCTTTTGCTGGTAACGACTTGGTTAACTTCCTTGGTGTGCCTTTGGCAGGCTATTCTAGCTTCCTCGACTTCTCGGCCAACGGAGCCGGTTTCACCACCGACACCTTTATGATGACTTCCCTTCAAGAGTCGGCCACCACGCCCATCTACTTCCTCGCTGCCGCTGGCGCCATCATGGTGTTTGCCTTGGCCACTTCGAAGAAGGCACGCAAGGTGACAGAAACAGAGGTCGGTCTTTCACGCAAGAACGAAGGCGACGAAATGTTCGGCTCCTCGAAAGTGGCTCGTAGCCTAGTGCGTTGGGGCAATTCTGTAGGCACAGTCCTTGCCAATGTAACGCCCGCTTCAGTGGCTCGCTTCGTCGATAAACGTTTCCAAGTGCCCGAAGAGGCTGTTGATAATGAAGCCGCCTACGACATGTGTCGTGCTTCGGTCAATCTCGTTGTTTCTTCCTTGCTCATTGCTCTGGGCACCTCTTTGAAACTTCCTCTCTCCACCACCTTCGTCACCTTCATGGTAGCTATGGGTTCATCACTCGCCGACCGCGCTTGGAGCCGCGAAAGCGCCGTGTTCCGCATCACGGGTGTGCTCACCGTGATTGGTGGTTGGTTCATTACCGCCGGTGTGGCGTTTAGCGCCTGCTTCTTCGTGGCCATGGCTATGAATTTTGGAGGCATCGTGGCAGTAGTAATCATTGTGGCTGGTGGTGTTTACAGCATCATTCACAGTCAGCAACGCTTCGCTAAGAAACAAAAAGAAGCTAAGCAAGGCGACGTGCTCTTCCAGCAAATGCTGAACGAAAAAGACCGCACAGCCATCATTCCCATGCTGAGCCGACACATGAGCATGAGCATTTCTGAAACGCTCGAGAAGTATGCTAACGTGCTGACCGACTCCACCAACGGGCTCTTTAACGAGAAACTTCGTCCCATGCGCCAGGCGGCACGTCAGCTCACCCTAGGCAAGCGCGAACTGAAAAACCTTCGCCGTCGCGAAATTGTTTGCCTTCGTCGCGCTCAACCCCCTGTTTCGGCCATTCGCCTAAGCACCAACTTCCACCTGATTCATAATTCGCTCCGTCAACTTCTCTATGGCTTAATTCGCATTGTGGAACCGGCTCGCGACCATGTGGACAATAACTTCAGTCCGATCGACACGGAAGTGGCCGAACGCTTCTGCCGAGTGCGCAGCGGATTGGTAAATTTGATGCAGAGTGCTTCTGAGAATTTACGCAATCAACGTTTTGAAGAGAACGACAAACTCGTGGCTCGCTGCGATGAGGTGAAGGCTGAGGCCGAAAACTTCTGCCAGAGCCTAGGCGTTGACATTCAAAGTCAAGACACCAACCTCAACTCTCTGACACTCGTGCTTCACATGGCTCAAGAGATGCGACAAATGGTGGTTGAACTGAAAGACATGCTCAAAACCTATAAGCATTATCGCGAACAATTGATGTAATAAAGGAGTAAGGACGGGGGTGTGCCGCAGGCAAAAAATAGCATCGCGCCAGCGACACGCCCCCTTTTATAAGAAAGAAAATGAAGAAACTTTTCATCATAGCCTTGGCTGCCTGCAGTGTGGCGGCTAGCGCACAAACCGATTCGGTAAAGACGAAGAAATTCTCTTATCGCCCACAGGTGAGCGGAACCATCCGTGCCAAGTATGAATACCAAACAAACGAGAACGAAAGTCGCTTCGAAGTGCGCACGGCCCGCGTGGCTTTAGATGGCTTCGTCACTCCCATCGTGAATTATAAAGCAGAGATTGACCTTTCCGACGAGGGTAAGATTAAAATGCTTGATGCTTATGCTGGTGTATTGCCCGTGACGGGACTGAACTTGCGCATTGGTCAAATGCGTGTGCCGTTCAGCATCGACGCTCACCGTTCGCCCCATAAGCAATACTTCGCCAACCGCTCGTTCATTGCCAAACAAGTGGGTAATGTGCGCGATGTGGGTGTGTATGCTGGCTACACCCTTCCCACCGTCCCTCTCACACTTGAAGCGGGCAGTTTCAATGGCTCGGGTTTGACCAATCAGCAGAATTATTGGACAAAGCAGTTCAACTTCTCAGCTAAAGCGCAATACGCCATTCCCTGCGGTTTGACGCTCGAAGCTTCGGTGCAACAAATTTCGCCCAACGACATCAAAACCTATCTTTATGATGCAGGCGCTACCTTCCAAAAAGGTCGTTTCACGGTAGAGGCTGAATATTTGCGCAAACACTACACGCAATCGTCTTTCAACGACGTAAACGCTGTAGACGCTTTCATTTGCTACGACCAGCCTTTGCGCAAGGCTTTCCGCAAAATTAGTTTTCTGTGTCGCTACGACATGATGGACGATCACTCTGACGGCACGCTCGACGAGGACGGAAAGTTGAAACTGACCGACGCTAAACGTCAACGTGTGACGGGTGGCATCACGCTCAGCTTAGCCAAGAAAATGGATGCCGACATTCGTTTGAATTACGAGAAATATTTCTACGACGACATTTCCCTAGCGAAAGCCTCAGAGCGCGACAAAGCCGTAGTGGAATTGGTGGTGCATTTCTAAAGATTGCACAAGAAGACAATCATTGCTAATAAGTAATAAAATTAAAGGCTGACTATCCATCAGATAGTCAGCCTTTTATCATTCATTCTATATGCAACGAGTAATTACGCTTGCACGTAATTGCTCAAATCCTCGAGGTTGAGGTTCATCACGAAGGTGTGATGCTTGGCAATTTCAGCTTCCACGAAGTTGGCGTAAACGCGCACGCTCTTGCCGAAGAGTTCGGCATTTTCGGTAGCGTTGTGAAGCAAGAGGTG
>CAVKKI010000226.1:0-3820 GCA_963656725.1 Oribacterium sp.
CTCTAAAGAGTTCGTTCGCGAATGGTTGATGGATAATGGCTTCCAAGGCAAAGAGGGTCAGCAAGTGCCCGAGATGACCGATGAAATTGTAAATAGCATTTCGGCTCGCTACATTGAACTTTATGAGCATATCACAGGAGAAAAGTTTGTGCCCGAAGAAACGGGCGACGTGCTTGCTCGCATTCAGAAGAACGTGGAAGCTTACTTGGCCAAGTAGTTTGCTTCTTTAAAATAACCTAATATAAAAGGTTTCGCGGCAAGCGAGTGCGCTTGCGAGCGAAACCTTTTCTTGTTGCTTGATTGCAACGTTTACTTCATGTGAATAGAAGGGGCGTTTAATCCTCTTTCGAACGATTACGTTTCAATTTTTTGGCCGATTTCACATAGATGAAGCGAGCCAAACCATAAACGTAGCGGCGGAAGCCCGGTTGGTAAGCTAGCAGTTTGTCGAACCAATCTAGGTGTTTCGATACGAGACGAACCACTAGTCCCACGTAGAACATGGCGAACAATGTGCCAATGCCCACAATGTACCATTGCCAAGTTTGAAAGAAATAGTAGCAGCACAAAACGCCTAACACCACGAGCGTGATGTCTACGCAAATTTTTGCTTTGTGGAAGGGAAAATGAAATTTCTGGCTTAGGGCCACGGGAAAACCTTCGCCTGGCATAGTGACGCTTCCGCAGCGCACCTCCACAGCGATGCCTAAGCCTAGAATGGTGCAGCCTGCCACTTGTGCCACGGCTTGCAGAAGCAAGTTGTGCCCCGGTTGCACCCATTCGGTGGTTAGCATGTTGAGGTCGATGAGTGAACCGAAAACGAAACCAATCACCAATTGAAACAACTGCACAATTTCGAAATCTTTGCGAAGCACGCAAATCTGTCCAATCACTAAAATGGCGTTCATAATGTAGGTGTACTGCCCGATGGTGAGCGCAGGCACGAGGTCGTGCTTACCTGCAGTTTGAAACACATAGGGCAACACGCTAATTACGCTTGAGCCAAGCATTGATCGCACACAAACGGCCACACCGACCGTCATAATCCATAACGAGATGAGCAACAAAAAATGTTGCCAACAAAAAGCAATTATTTTATCTTTCATTCAGTAAAGTTTAGTCCTTCTTCAGTTTGTTCTTCATCTCTATTATTAGAAGGCTTTTCACAAAACCTTTTATATATTCGCAAAATTACAAAAAAAAACTGAATTTACAAAATACCACTGATTATATAGTAATGCATAGTATTGATATTTACGATGGAGTGAGTATTTTGTAGATGTTTTATGAATTTTAAGCTGAGAATATTATCAAATTAATCCTTAACATTATACGGCTCTTTTGTATAAGGGCGGGCTGAAAGCCCAATGCATGCACCTTGCCCAGGGCAAGCGAAGCGGCGCCCTGGGTTACAGTTGAGTAGAAATGAACGCTCTGAAAGAGCAAAAGCATAACTACGCAAACACTTGTGCTCCTAGCAACGCTTTTGCTCTTTCAGAGCGACGTTTCCACTAGTTTAAACCCAGGGCGCCGCTTTGCTTGCCCTGGGCTAAGTGCATACATTGGGCCTTCAGCCCGCCTTAAATGCTCAAGTAAATAATTGAGTTCGTCTTATACGATTTTTCAACCAGTATGGGTAATAAACGTATTCAATACGAAATAAAATCGCAACAAAAAATTAACCACATCAACATCTCTAAGGGGAAAAATTTATATAACATCCTTTAAGTGAAAGAGCCATGTTGGGCAGTGGATGTTTAGAAAAAAGTACAAAAAAAGAACTGTGCCCCTTTCACAAGGAGCACAGCCCAAAATTCACTTTAAAAATATAGTAATTCAGAAAAATTACTCTTCGTTATTGCAGTCCCAAATGCCGCTATTGCCAAAATCTTGACGATTAGAGCAAGCTTCATTGTCATTACGTGTGTCATCACTTTGGTGAAGATTTACGCTTAAAGAAAGCATGCAATCTTCCATGTAGAAATCCAGGGCCTGGCTTGAAGGGGTGATGTATGTTTTTTTCATTGTCGTTGTGTCTTGAATGAGTGTATAAACTGTTTTGAGTTAATCAAATGTGCTGCAAAAGTTGGGTTTACTTCACGAGCACCTTCTTGCCGCCAATGATGTAAAGGCCGTGAGTGGGTTGGCTCACTCTGCGTCCGCTGAGGTCGTAAATAGCGCTTGTGCCTTGGGGGGTTGCGTTGTTTACGCTTTCAATGCCAGTGGTTGTGTCGCCGAAGTTGAGAGCCATTTTAAGAGCCGAACCGCTGGTGGCAATGTTGAGATAAGCCTTAAACTTCTTTACGGTTCGTGACGTAGAACTCAGTTTGTAGAAGCCAGCTTCTTTGGTTGTGGTGTCGTAGTTTAAAATGAAGGCGTTGGTGCTGGCATCGATGGCCTCTCCCGTGGTGGCAACGAGCAAGTTGCTGCTGATGGTGGGCAAGGTTTCAGTGGTGCGAGCTACAGGAATGAGTTGCTCGGTAGAAGTGGCTTTAATAACCACACCTGTGTTGGCGGGGATGGCATCCTCCACTTGGGTCAAGCTCACTTTATCGCCCGTAGTGTTTAATGCAGCCACGTAGGCTTCGCAACCAGTGGGAATGGCCACGGGGAAGGGTGAACTGTAGGTGCCAAGGTAGATGGTCTCCTCATTAAGCTTCATTTCAGAAGCGGTAAACGCATTCTCTTGAGTGGCTTCTTCGAAAGCATAGGCGCAAGTGTTGCCATCAGTTGTGTAGTAGATGTCGTTGGCGCTACCATTGTGGAAGGGGTTGTCGTTGCTGCTTTGCGAAGTGTTAGTCATGAGGTAGTTAGAACTTTCTAAAGTAGATGCATTTTTATACATCTTAGCTTGAAGAAGCACTAAACCCAATGTTTCATACTTTGCAGAAGTGATGCTGCTGCTAGCAGTGGACCAATTGTTGCTTGAGGAGTACTGCATGGGATAGATAGAGAACAAGCAGTCTTCGCTGTAGCTGTCGGTCACACCATCTTGATCGCCTGCGGCATACTTGCCATCGGCACGGAAGGTCATGTAGTAGCCTTTGTTGTTGGTGAACACATACTTGTTGTCTTCCACTTTATGGGCATAGAAAATGTGGTCGCTACCTGCTGTAGCGTTGGTGAAGTGCAACTTATTGCTCGAGTTGGTGTAGAGCGTGTAAGTTGTGGTAGACGTGGTGCTTTTGTTCACAGGGTGAATGTAGTAGGCCTTTCCGTCTTCGGGCAACACAATGTTGGCTTTCTGCAAAAGGGTGGTGAGGGCGGTTGTCTTAGAGTCGTCTGTAGCATCGCTCGCTTCAACGGCCGATTTGTAGGTGGCAAATGCAGCAGCTGTGGGGTAGCCCACTTTACCCGCATTTTCTCCAATTTTTGTGATAACCTCTGAGCTTGTTTGTGCCATCGCTGTGGAGGCTGCAATGCCTGCCACTGTTGATAGAAGTAAGGTTCTAAATTTCATTGAAAAGTGGTTTTATTAGTTTATTAATGTCTGTTTCTAGATTTTGTTTTTCAATGAGGTGGAGTGAATTTGTTTCGGCTAAAAGCTTCTTCTCTCGCTTTTTTCATCCCTTCGTTAGCTTTTTTGCCTCACAATTCGTTGGCAAATATACGGGTTTTCTATTAAATAACCTTTCGGGGGGGGTAAAATGTGTTAATATCTTTAATTTTTATGCTTTCTCTGCGTTTCACAACGGTTTTCGCCATGTTTATTTGACAAAAAAAAGGTGGTTGCTTGCTGCTGTTTAAAGCACTTGCGCAGTAGCTTTTCACTAGTGGCTTGATAGGAAAAACTAGTGGCTTGATAGTGTTTCACTAGTGG
>CAVKKI010000227.1:0-3810 GCA_963656725.1 Oribacterium sp.
TGGCAGAATAATTTACGAATGATTGTTTCAATAAATTTAATTGTCTCCATACTACCTCATTCTGAGGCAAACAGTGAGAAGGGTCGGAGTTCAGCACTTCAGAGGCTTCTTCACGTGCCAACTCAAGCAGTTCCTGATCCTTAGTGAGATTAGCTATTTTCAAATCGAATGGCATACCACTTTGAGCAGTTCCCTCGAGATCACCAGGTCCACGAAGTTTCATATCCTCCTCAGCAATTATAAAGCCATCGGTACTTTCCACCATCACCTGCATCCGACGCTGAGATAAATCACTAAGTTTATCCTTCGTTACTAAAATACAATAGGACTGCTCAGCGCCACGCCCCACCCGACCACGCAACTGGTGCAGCTGAGCAAGTCCAAAGCGTTCAGCATTTTCAATCACCATAACTGAAGCATTAGGCACATTCACCCCCACTTCTATCACTGTGGTCGACACCAATATATGAAGATTTCCCTCCTTGAAACGCTTCATCACTATTTCCTTGTCCTTTGCTTTCATCTTGCCATGAACCATTCCTACCGCATAGTTCGGAAAAACCTCAATAAGCCTATTCAAACCAGTCTGAGCATCATGAAGATCAAGTTTCTCATTTTCTTTTATCAAAGGATAGACCACATAAATCTGCCGTCCTAACTCTAGTTGGTAACGCATACCAGCAAGTAGTTTTTCTCGATCGAACTGCCTATAGCAAACCGTTTGAATGGGCTTGCGACCCGGAGGCAACTCATCTATAACACTCACATCCAGGTCGCCATAAACAGTCATAGCCAAAGTGCGAGGAATTGGCGTAGCCGTCATTACTAAAATGTGGGGTGGAGAAAAGTTCTTTTCCCAAAGTTTAGCTCGCTGTTTTACCCCAAAACGATGTTGTTCATCAATTACCACCAGACCTAAATTTTGGAAGCGAACCGATGGTTCAATTAGAGCATGAGTCCCCACCAAAATGTTCACCTCTCCACTTTGCAGACCAAGTAATACTTCTTTTCTTTTCTTTCCCTTCACATTACCCGTTAATAGTTTCACACACACAGGCATATCCCCCAAATATTGCGTTAACGACTCATAATGTTGCTCAGCCAAAATCTCTGTTGGAGCCATAATGCACGCTTGGAAACGATTGTCAATGGCAAGCAAACTACACAATAGGGCAACCATTGTTTTTCCACTTCCCACATCACCTTGTAATAGACGGTTCATTTGTTTCCCTGTACGCATATCATATCGAATCTCACGAATCACACGCTTTTGAGCATTGGTCAGTTTAAAGGGAAGCCGATGATTATAAAAATACATAAATTGCTCCCCTACGTTGGAAAAGATAAAACCCTTGTTTGTTTGCTTGCGATTCTGAGCGTAACGCAGAATGTCTAATTGAAGATAAAACAATTCCTCAAACTTTAGACGACGCTGAGCCTGAGGTAAGCAATAAGCGCTTTTCGGATGGTGAATCGTTTGAAGAGCTTCGTTCAAACCAATTAAGTTCAACTTGCTGATAAGATATTGAGGTAATGATTCCTCCAATGGCTGACAGCCAAGCATTTCAAAAGCACGATTTATGGTATCGTTCAACCATCGTGACGATAAAAACTGCCGTTTCATACGTTCTGACGTATGATAATGAGGCTGCATCGTCAGTGTTTCCTGTGATGTGCTTGAAGCATCCTCCAATTCAGGATGGGGAATATTTATACGTCCATTAAAACTATTCGGTTTCCCCAATAATAAATAAGTGTGATGATAAGCTAATTTTGTATCCAGACTTTTTATGCCATTAAACCACACCAATTCAACATAACCTGTTCCGTCTCCGAATAAAGCTACCAAGCGCTTGCGATGATTACTTCCTTCCACATTTTTCGACACGATTTGTCCTCTCAATAAAACATAAGGCATGCCCTCCTGTAGGTTTGCAACCTTATGGACAACACTTCTGTCGATATACTTATAAGGGAAAGTGTAGAGCAAATCGCGCAAAGTGTACACTCTCAAATCCTCATTAAGAATGTGAGCACGATTGGGCCCTACTCCTTTTAGATATTTTATGTCAGTTTGTAATTTATCCACGCTATTTTGTGAAAAAGCATTTCTGCACTTCCTCCAACGAGTTTAAAGTGCAGAAATGCCTTATTTTAAGTAATCAAACTAATTGATGATTAGCTAAGACGTCCAAATTTCAATACAGGCTCAGGATTTTTAACTAATCCTTCAAACAACATATTTTGCTTTACCTGCTTCACTGTTTCAGCATCAATTACCAAACGCTCTGCAATTGAAAATGCAAAATTCACGGTAGCGGCAGGACCTGATGCGGTTATGATGTTATCATGCTCAACAACAACACCTTCTTGATGATAGATGGAGCCCTCTATAAAGTTTTCCATTCCGGGATAAATGGTGGCATGTTTCCCTTTTAAAACACCAGCACTACCTAATATCATAGGAGCAGCGCAAATGGCAGCAATAAGAGTGCCTTCATGACACTGTTGACTGATAGCCAAACGTAAAACAGCATCCTTTTCCATCGTCTCAGCTCCTTTTAGGCCCCCAGGAAAGACCATAGCATCGCAGTGAATAATGTGGTTCTTGCGAAACAAATTATCTGCCTTTACAATCACGCCACGGGCACTTTTTACCACACGCTTACCTGTAACGCTAAGCATTTC
This sequence comes from Oribacterium sp., assembly GCA_963656725.1. Taxonomy (GTDB): domain Bacteria; phylum Bacteroidota; class Bacteroidia; order Bacteroidales; family Bacteroidaceae; genus Alloprevotella. The sequence goes on from CAVKKI010000227.1 coordinate 2,689, forward strand.
TACTTCTAAGCCACAACGGCGTAAAATGTCTATGGTTCCGAAGGTTTCAATTTCCTCAAATCCATCAGCAAGAAAAAGATAAATCATTCTTATGTAGTTCTTAACAAATTTCTTTAATAACAACGAATAGTCCTTCGCCGTTACGTTTATTCTATTTTGGTTAATCTTCTATTTACTACCGAAGACATTCTAGGTATTGTGCAATCGTTTCTTTTAATCCCAAATAAAGGGCATCAGAAATCAAGGCATGACCAATACTCACTTCATCGGTCCATGGAATGCACTTATGATAATAAGCTAAGTTTACCAAGCTCAAATCATGTCCCGCATTAAGTCCAATTCCAATTTCTCGGCAATATTTCGCAGTCTGAACAAAAGGTTCAATAGCCTTTTCTCTATTCTTCTCATAAGCCGATGCATAGGGCTCAGTATAAAGTTCCACTCGATCTGCTCCGATTTTTTTTGCATACTTCGCCATTAAAGGATTTGGGTCAATAAACAGACTTACTCTTATACCTTTAGTTTTGAACTTTTCCACAATGGGGAGCAAAAAATCAGCATCTTTTTGCACATTCCATCCGTGGTTTGATGTCAATTGTTCAGGAGAATCTGGAACTAATGTAACCTGAGCTGGACACACATCACACACTAACCGACAAAAATCTTCTGAAGGATAACCCTCTATATTAAATTCAGTGCTGAGCACTGGACTTAAATTATAAACATCTTGATGCCTAATATGACGTTCATCAGGGCGAGGGTGCACTGTTATCCCCTGAGCACCAAACCGCTCACAATCAAGCGCCACATGCACTACATTCGGATTATCACCACCTCGTGCATTGCGCAAAGTGGCTATTTTATTAATGTTTACACTTAACTTTGTCATCGTGTTTAGTTATAGTTTCAAACAAAAATTGTATTTTTGCGCTAGTTAGTTTTGGCTTTGGTTTGACAAAAGTACAAATTTTTATTGTTTCATTATAGGCACCAATACTAAAATTAAGACAGAAGACTGATATTTAAGTTATTTTATCACAAATATATGAATTGTTCCCACCTAAATATAGCACTTTTTGGCAACATATACCAAAGTAAAAAGAATCAGTATGTATGCAATAT
>CAVKKI010000228.1:0-3782 GCA_963656725.1 Oribacterium sp.
CCACGTCAGTGTCTTCGGGCATTATTTCGCGCACAAGGCGAACAGATGATAGCATGTAGTCGGCCAATTTCTTCCTTATCTCCTTGTTTGCATCCTCTTTAAGAGTAATTGTTTCCTCAGTTCTCACATCTAATTGTGCAGATTCAATCAGTTCTATAGCCTCATAGAAGTGGGCAACTGGGCTGTCTGCTCTTTTCTCTAGGCGTGTGCCTTTTTGAAGATTTTTGAAGAACTCTTCCACTTCAGGGCGTGAATCATAATGCAACTCAGTGTGTAAGCCAAGATTTAGATAGGCCGACAGAATGGAAAGCATTGTGAGACGTTGTTGGCCATCAATCACTTCCAGTGTTCCCTCATTTCGTTCAATCACCACCAAACTACCTAGATAAAATCTGCTATCGTCAGCCTCCATACTTTCATAGAGATCTTGCAAGAGCCGCGAAATTTGTTCTTCACCCCACGCAAAATTGCGTTGATATATAGGAATAACGTAGGAGGCTTTGAATAGTTCTTCTAGGCTGAGCACTTCCGCATTTTGTAATTTGCGCATATCTAATCTTTTTTGAAGAGTTTGTCATACACCTCGTCGTAACAGGTGAATTTATCATATTTTCGGGCATCCGTATCTAACTCTGCAGCCCATTCAACTAGCGTTCGAAGCGAAGCATAGTCTTTTGCATTCGCTAGAACAGCAAAGATGGGCATAGGATATTTAGCTACAGTTTGATAAGTAACTCGTTGGTTCTGAATTCGTTTGATGTAGGCTAAAACATACAGATATTCGTAATAGTCGTTCAACCCCCTTTCTCCGAAACGGTCAAACAGAAGCATTATCATTGACTTATACATTTCGCGTATATAGTTGTCACCCGTACGCCAATGTCCTGAATAGTTGAGGCAGTAGTGCTTGTAGAATTCCTTAAACTTTAAGAGTTGATAAGAGTCTAACTCTAAGAAGAGTTTTTTATATATCTCAGCATACGTTTGTGTGTAGCTGAAGAAAAACTCTCCGTTGACAATAGGGTCATTTATCGAAACGAATGGGTTGATTTCTCTGCCGTCTCCATTGATAAACCGTGAACAAGTAGGCATCGTTTCTTTTAGAAACAACTGATAGAACTTTTCGGTTGTATAAAGCAATAGCTGTTTGTTTTGAAAAGGAAGGGCTGCGGCATGCGTTTTGTCAATCCGCATGCCTTTAAATTCATCAATGTCTTTCTTAGAAAAATTCCACGCCTCCTTGTTTCGGCTCCAAATGCGCGTGCGATAGAGTTGCTCATCAAAAAGGTGCTTGAGAATGTCGTAAGTGTAGGTCATTCCATCAGAAACTTGGGCATAGCGAGCACTGCCTTCCCATTTTCGGTCGCACTCAATTTTAATCGCCTCTTCCGCTTCATTCATAGCTCGCAGATGGTAGGCTTTCAGCAGATTGTAAGCCTCTAAGGTTTTCCCCCTTCCATTTTGCGAATCGAAAACCTTGAAGGCTAAAGATAGACTATGCGGCCCTGTAATCCTGACAACTACATATTCACAATGTTCATCAAGATATTTTGAAAACTTCTCGCGTTTATCCGCAATCTTATCCAACCATTCTTTGATGATTTGATAATTTTTCGAGATATGTTCCCAAGAACTTATGTGATTATATTCCAAATTAGGCAAGTTGTGGCTGATGCCACAAATCTCTGCAAGTGCACGCTTTATTAGGCTTAATGTAGTGATGCGTTGCTGCCCATCGACAATGTCCCAAATATCCCCTTTTTGATGAAGAATGATACTTCCAATTCGATATTTCCGAATGCCCTGTTCCATGCTATTTGCTATGTCGCTCAGCATCTGCATCACATTTTCTCGCTCCCACACATAGGGCCTTTGATAGGGGGGTATCTCCAACTTTTCTTTCAGTAATTGGTTCGTTGTAAGTATTTCGGCTGAAATGGGTTCCATTGGGTTTACGTAATGCTTTGAAATATCCATATAGGGTGGTTCTATAAATTAGCTTTGTTAGATTTTGGTGCTATTTTTCGTCCATTTTGTTTGTGAACGAAGGAGCATAGCGGGCTATGTGACTGAGTGAACAAACAAAATGGGTGGAAATATCGTGCAAGTGAGAGCAAAGGAAAACTTGTTTTGCTTTGCCGAACGCAGCCGATATTCTAATATTAAAAGAGCACTGAAAGATGACAAAACGTCAAAGAGTTGAATTAGTAATTTTAAAGGTGGTAATTTATAGAACCACCCTATAATCTATCACAACTATTCCTATTTTCATTTAGATAATTCTGATAGATGCTATGTAGTATAGCGAGCCTCTTATTGCAAGAGAGGAACAGATTGTTTTGAAATTGGGGCTGACGTTGTGTGATGTCTGAGTATCCGAAATCTTTTTGTGTTGAGATGGGCGGATACATCACTTGAGGGTTGTTGGCAATTAGAGATAATACACCATCTGCAGTATCTCCCGCCTTAAAATCATAGCTTAAGATTTTAGAAAAAAGTGGTGCGAAAATAACGACAAATTGTGTGCACCAAAACCAATCTACGCCACTTCGATTAGGGGCTATAGGGACTGCGTTGCCGAAGCCGCCAATGCCACCATTTAGCAATTCCGCATCTTGAGCATGAGCCTCTATAAGGTTTGAGAGTAAATAGTCGGGGGTGTAATATGAGGTGAACTTGTGATCGTCTTCGCATAGAATAATGATGTCTTCGTTTCGCTGTTGAGCCAATCTTATAGCTTTGCAAATGCTTTTCCACAGTCCTACGGCCCCTACCTCGTGCTTAACGGCTTCAATTGTGGTTAACTTAAATTCGGGCTTGCCTTTGAACTGCTGTTGTAGATGAACTAATCGGTCAGGACGAGATTTTAAGTTAATGGCGTATACAGGAATGAAAAAATCTTCGTTGCTCGTAGTGCTTTCTTTTTTTGTTTTTTTTGCTGTAATGCGTTGGTTATTTTTGATATCGATTCGTCTTTCTTGCATCAAATTATCGATGATTGAGTTTAGTGATTTAGCCCAAGCATCCCAGTTCAGTCTTGTGTCGAATTCGTAACGAGTGGTTTGGCGCAGTTTCTTGTATTTTTCTTTGTCTTGAAATAGAAGTTGAATTTTCTCAGCATATTCTTGTGCCGTTGCATGGGGAGACAATAAAAAACCATTTAGCCCCTCCCGAATGGGTTGGCTCACACCGCCCACATTGGCGGCAAGGCTTGGCACTCCATAGGCTGATGCTTCGCAAAACACAATGCCGTAGGCATCAAACTCGGTTGGAAGTATCAAGAAATGGCTTTCTCTCATGATTTTGTCATAAAGAAGCAAATCATCGGTATTAGATTTGTCTAACCATGGAAAAACCTTAACGCTGTTGTCAAGAATCTTGTGTGGTGGTTCGCACCCAATGATGGTAAGTTCGCAGGGAAAACCTTGACATTTCAACAATGAATAGGTTGTTAAAGCTTTATTTCCACCTTTGTTAATCCAGTTCCTACCCACAAACACGAGTTTGCAAACGTCACCTTTAAACTTGTCGGTATGTATGGCTGTAGGTGTTGGAATGTTTGCACCAAAATCAAGAACGTGTATTTTATCCTCATTTATGGGATAGTCAGCAAGTGCTGCGTTTCGTGCAAATTGAGAGGGGTATAGAATGGCATCTGCCCGTTGCAGAAAATTCAACTCTATTTGCATGGCATGCTCTTTTAAAGCTTTAGAAGCAGATTTTTTTAAGTGCGTTGTGCAAAGATTGTAGGTTAAATCACTAAATGCTATTAGCGGAATCTC
>CAVKKI010000229.1:0-3780 GCA_963656725.1 Oribacterium sp.
CCCTTGAACCTTCCTTATTGGGTGGCTTGGTGTATGGCCAAAGTGGGCAATTTACTAGGAAATAGATCTCCCATCAATAGTTATAAATTAGAAAAGATGACAAAGAGCTTGACCTTTAGTAATGAGCGAGCTCGTAAGGAACTCGGATGGGAACCTTTAGATGTCATTACAAACTACAAAGTGTAGCGGTGAGCATAGCTGCTACCTCATAAAGAACTTATGATAACTTATATACTGATATTCGTTCTGCTCCTCGCAGCAGAACTTTTTTATTTTCGCATTGCCGACAAGTTTAACATCATAGACAAGCCCAATGAGCGGTCGTCGCATTCTACGATTGTGCTGCGCGGTGGGGGAATAATCTTCCTCGTAGGGGCTTGGATATGGAGCGCTTTTGCGGGGTTTAGCTATCCTTGGTTCTTGGCCGGACTGACGCTGGTGGCGGGCGTGAGTTTTGTGGACGACATACGGTCGTTGCCAGATTCCGTGAGACTCGTGGCGCAGTTCGTGGCGGCAGCTTTGGCTTTCTATCAATTGGGCTTATTGCATTGGTCGATGTGGTGGATGGTGATTGTGGCACTTATTATTTACGTAGGAGCTACGAACGTCATCAACTTCATGGATGGCATTAATGGCATCACGGCGGGATATTCATTGGCCGTGTTGCTGCCCTTGGCTTTGGTAAATGCAAAGTTAGGATTTGTGGAACAGAGTTTGATTGTGGCCACGATGTTGGCGGCTTTGGTGTTCTGCTTGTTTAATTTTCGACCGAAAGGGAAGGCCAAATGCTTTGCGGGCGATGTAGGTTCGATTGGCATTGCCTTTATTCTGCTTTTCTTGTTGGGAAAGGTGATTATGCAAACGGGCGATGTTACTTGGCTGATTTTCATGCTCGTTTATGGTGTGGATGGTTGTTTCACTATTATGCATCGCATTCAGTTGCATGAAAACTTAGGCGAGGCGCATCGCAAACATGCTTATCAACTTATGGCTAATGAACTAAAGATTGGACATGTGAAGGTGAGTGCATTTTATATGGCCCTGCAGTACGTAGTTTCGCTAGGATTTGTTTATCTTTGCCCTAACAATGGAGTGGCACATTGGGTTTACCTAATTATAGCCTTAGCTCTGTTGGGCTTGGCCTACGTGGGGTTTATGAAGAAATACTATCATTTGCATGAGGAGTATTTAAGGTCTCTTTAAATTCTTTGAACTTAGCGAACCGCGAATTAGGTGGAAGGAGCGAATGTAGGCTCAATTTGAAATTTGAGTGTGCGCTCGGTTGAAACTTAGTTCGCGGTTTTTGTTTTCTAGAAAGTTGAAAAAGTGGAAAGCAGAAAGGACAAGACGACTTAAATCATACACACACATACAATAACACAATCAGATTAATTTATGGAAAAAGTAGTAGTAACAGGCGCCACGGGTAAGAGTGGACTTTTCTTTTACCAAGAACTCGTGAAACATGCCGAGGAGTTGGCCGACTATGAGTTCGGTTTCGTGGTGCGCAATCGGGCTAAGGCGGAGGCTTTACTCAATTGCAAACAACTCAATCAACACTATTTGGTGGGCTCGCTGAGCGATAGCCAATTCGTTGAAACCTGTTTACAGGGGGGGTAAAAACGTTGCTTCATATTGCTAGCATTAGTTTGTCGGAGCAATTGGTGAAAGCTGCAGTGCGCTCGGGAGTAAAACGATTGATATTGGTGCACACCACGGGCATTTATTCCAAGTATAAAGCTGCGGGTGAGAATTATCGACAAATAGAGGCGAGAATAGAGAAGATGATTGAGGGGAAGGGCATACAGCTCACTTATTTGCGCCCCACCATGATTTATGGCAATTTGCGTGATGCTAATGTGAGCATTTTTATGCGCATGGTGGACAAACTGCGAGTGTTCCCTGTGGTGAACGGGGCTAATTATGAATTGCAGCCCGTGTGGTGTGGCGATTTGGGTAAGGCTTACTTTCAGGTGTTGATGCATCCCGACACGGCCACGAAGAAGGGGTATAACTTGTCGGGCGGACGGCCCATACTTTTGAGAGATATGTTTCGGGTAATGGCTCAGCAATTGGGGGTGAAGAACACGTTTGTGTCGGTGCCTTTCTCTATTGCTTATGGTTTGGCATGGTTGCTTTATTTGGCAACTTTCGGCACGAAAGATTTTCGTGAGAAGGTGCAGCGGTTGGTTGAGCCTCGCACGTTCGACCACTCAGATGCTACGCGAGATTTTGGTTACAATCCCGTGCCGTTTGAAGAGGGCGTGAAGTGCGAGGTTGAGGAGTATCTTTCCTTGCACAGGAAGTCTCGTTAAGATGTTTTTTTGCTAAAAGGCGGATGCGCAAGACGGGATGGAATGGTCTTGCGCATTCGCTTTTTTTTGAACACTGATTGCACAGATAACACTGATTGCATGGATTACATGAATGAGGAACGCGCTGCGCGCTGGATTTTTTTGTTTTGAACATTAATCTCCATTAATTATTCATTAATTTGTCATTAATGCTTTTGTGAGGGCTACGCTAGAGGTCGGTGGGGGCGACGCGGCCCGCGTCGGCGCTAGTAGTTGCGCTAGAGATGATGCAAAACAGTTTGGAATATTCTGTAAATCAAAGAATAAAGGCAAAGCCAAGAGGAGCTATTGAGGCTCTTCTTGGCTTTGTTTTTTTATTGCGTTTTTACTAGCACCGACGCGGGACGCATCGCTCTAAGTTTGCCCCCGGAGCTACCTGCGCCAGTGCTTAGCCGACGCGAGCCGCGTCGCCCCCACCGACCGCTAGCGTGGGATGTTGTAATGGCATTGATGGTTGAGCATTAGTGAATTTTTTTCAGACTTGTAGTTTTTGAGTTTTTCAAAGAATGTTATACCTTTGTAATCGGTTGATAACAAAACGATAGATGAAATGAACACGATTACATTAAGCAACAGCACGATAAAAAATGCTGAGGAATATGCTCGACTGCATAACATCAGTGTGACTGAGGCAATAGAGAAAGCGGTGCGTTTGCTTTTGGGAAAACTGCAACCATCGCTCGATGAGGAAAAGACTTCTGATTATGAGAAGGCTTTGGCTTATGTTAAGAGCTTGAAGGCCACAGGGGGTGAGCCAGTCCCTTCGGATGAGAATGGACTAGAGGCTTTGGTTTCGGAAAAAGGCTATAAGTTATTTTTTGGTGAGGGCTACGCTAGAGGTTGGTGGGGGCGACGCGGCTCGCGTCGGCGCTAGTGATGGCGCAAGAAGCAATGAAAAACGGTTTGGAATAGTCTGTAAATCAAGGAATAAAGGCAAGGCCAAGAGGAGTAGTTTGAGTTCTTCTTGGCTTTGCTTTTTATTGCGTTTTTACTAGCGCCGACGCGGGCCGCGTCGCCCCTGGAAGCTACTTGCGCCAGTGCTTAGCCGACGCGGGCCGCGTCGCCCCCACCGACCTCTAGCGTGGCGAGAAAGGTATTAATGAGAGATTAATGGATGATTTATGGAGATTAATGTTTAGAAAATTATCTTGCGCGCAGCGCGGTTGTTTATCTATTTCTGTGTTATCTGTGAAATCAGTGTTCGAAAAAAAAGAAATTCGTTTGATTGGCTTGATTTGTGGTTTCTTTTTGCTTGATTATTAGCGTTGCTTCTTGCCCCGACGCGGGACGCGTCGCCCCCCAAGAGCTGGTGTTGCTTTAAGGATTTGCTCTCAGAGCTACTAGCGTCGGAGTTTTGAGGTTATTGGCGTTTGTGTGCAATTCAATATTTTATTTTGAAATAATCGAGCAAGGATTTGTAATGGTC
>CAVKKI010000230.1:0-3730 GCA_963656725.1 Oribacterium sp.
ACTCCAAAAATAATTTGACCGCCACGGGTATTGGCGAATGCTATCATTTCTTTGGCAATTTCTTTCTGGCTCGTAAATTCTTGCTTAAATTGTACGGTAGATGTTTCTCCGCAAAGGGCGATGTCTTCTAGTTCTTCTCTTGTCATATCATTTAGTTTAAAATGGAGTGAACTGGCTAACGGTAGATTTTGTATTCCCAGCCTAAACTATGGGGCAGTTGATGTGAAATTTTATACTCATCAATAGCAAAAGTATAAAATAATATCCTAGAAATGGCGGAATGTATATAAAAAAGTATGGATATGATGTGCAATGGATAAAGCCCATTCTTTATTGTCTTCATTTCTCCACCAACGCTCCCGCCTTCATCAAGGCGTGCCAAAGACTGAAACGATAGTCGGGGTTGACGAGTTGCAAGGCTTGCGTCACTTGCTGAATGTGGGTGCGGTTTGACACGCCGTCGAAGGGGCACACTTTGCTCACGGGCTGGTAGTGTTGCAGTTGGGCCCATTGTCGCAAGTCGCTTTCGGCCATGCAGGCTAGGGGACGGATGAGGGTCATGTTGAATTTGCGCATTTTCAGCAGAGCGGGCATGGTTGAAAACGTGCCGTTGAAAGTGAGGTTCATCAGTGCTGTGCGCAAAATGTCGTCTTGATGATGGCCCAAGGCTATTTTGTTGCATCTCAAGGCTTCGGCTTGCGCAAAAAGCACTTTGCGGCGGTGCCACGAACAAAGAAAACAAGGTGTGCGCTTCTCGTTGCGGTCGGGCTCAAACCCTGTTTCTTCCACGTGGAAGGGAATGCCCCAGCGCTCGCAATGGGCTTGCAAGTAGCTCGTGTCTGAGGCATACTGAATGTTGCGCATGCGCACGTGCAAGGCTTCCACCTCGAAATAGTGGTTGCTATGCGCCATGCGCTCACCTAAAAGGTCAACCAACGCAAGCGAGTCTTTTCCGCCCGAAAGACCAATGAGAATGCGGTCGCCTTGCTCAATGAGGTGAAACAATTTCAATGCCTCGCCAAGTTGCTTTTGCAGTCGGCGGTGTAGCTGATATTCGGGTTGTAGTTTCTTCTGTTCCATCACTTCATAAACACAAAATAAACGGCGGCCACAAGGCAGGCAAAGGCGGCAATATGGTTCCAATGAAAGGTTTCGCCTTTGAATAGCAGGGTGACAATAACGGTGAACACAATGAGCGACACCACCTCTTGAATCACCTTGAGCTGGATGAGGCTAAATGGCCCTCCGTTGTCGATAAAACCGAGGCGGTTGGCCGGCACCTGACACAGATATTCAAACAAAGCGATGCCCCACGAAAAGAGCACCACCACAATCAAGGGCCAGTTTTTGCTAATGCCAGCATCTTGCAACTTCAAGTGGCCATACCAAGCAAAGGTCATGAAGATGTTAGAGAGGATAAGGAGGAGTACGGTGTAGAGTCCGTGCATGAGATTATTGGAGTAAAAGGGGATAATGTTAATTCATAAGATAGCGAAACTACGAGCCATTCGTAGTTTCGCTATTTTCTATGTTGTGAGAATCCTATTGCTTGCTTTTGAGTTTCTCATCCATCTCGGCGGCAGCCTTTTTGCCGTCGCCCATGGCGAGAATAACGGTGGCTCCACCGCGCACAATGTCGCCGCCAGCAAAGAGCATGGGGATGGATGATTCCAACTGCTCGTTCACCGCAATCGTGCCTTTGCGCCCTAGTTCCAAGCCGTCGACAGAGTGAGGCAGAATGGGGTTGGGCGACACGCCGATGCTCACGATAACAAGGTCGGCGTCAATCGTTTCGGTAGCTCCGGGGATGACTTCAGGGCGGCGACGTCCGCTTTCGTCGGGCTGGCCCAACTGCATCTTTTGCAACACCACTTTCGACACGCGTCCCTTCTCGTCGGTGAGATATTCAATGGGGTTGTGAAGGTTCATAAAACGCACACCTTCGGCTTTGGCGTGATGCACTTCCTCCACACGGGCGGGCATTTCTTCCTCCGACCGGCGGTAAACGATGGTGGCACTTTCTGCTCCGAGACGCAAGGCTGTGCGCACGGAGTCCATGGCCGTGTTGCCACCGCCCACCACCACTACGTGTTTCCCGTTAGGCACGGGCGTGTCGGTGGTTGGATTAGAAGCGTCCATCAAGTTCACGCGGGTGAGGTATTCATTGCTCGAAAGAATGCCAGTGGCGTTCTCGCCGGGAATGCCCATAAAGTTAGGCAGACCAGCGCCTGTGGCTACAAACACGCCACAGAAGCCTTGTTCCTTCATTAGGCTTTCCACACTCTGCGTTTTGCCGATGATGCAGTCTTTAATAAACTCCACGCCTTGGGCTCGCAGATTGTTTATTTCAAAGTCTACAATCTCGTTGGGCAAGCGGAATTCGGGGATGCCGTATTTCAACACGCCGCCAATTTCGTGCAAGGCTTCGAACACCGTCACTTGGTAGCCACGATGCACCATCTCGCCCGCAAACGAAAGTCCACCCGGTCCGCTGCCCACCACAGCCACTTTCAAGCCGTTGCCTTCCACTTTGGGGTGGTGCAGCTCCACTTCGCCTTCTTGCACAAGGGCGCGTTCAAAATCGGCCGCAAAGCGCTCCAAATAGCCAATGGCCACGGGCTTTGATTGCATTTTGTGGTGAATGCATTGGCTTTCGCATTGCTTCTCTTGCGGACAAACGCGACCGCAAACGGCGGGCAGTGCACTCGTTTGCTTCAGCACGTGAGCGGCTTCAAGTATTTCGCCACGCTCAATGTGTTTGATGAAATGGGGAATGTCGATGCCCACGGGGCAACCCTGCACACAGCCGGGGTTGGCGCAGTCAAGGCAACGCTTGGCCTCGCGCACGGCCATGTTTAAAGTGAGACCTTGATTTACTTCTGTTTTTAGTAAGTGAGCGCGCTCTTTCCCATCGAGTTCGGGCATCACCACGCGCTCAATGCTCATGCGGTCTTTCGGCTTGTGAGCGGTGCGCAGCGCTTTGCGCCATTCGGCGTCGCGAGTGCAGTGAAGGGCGGTTTCGTCGTCGTGCTTCGCTGTGGCAAGAACCTCGGCGTCGAGATCGCTCAACTTTTCATGACTAACAGATGGGGTGGGGGCGTTGAGTTCGAGTGGCGGCAGGGGCTTGATGCGTTGCAGCATCTCGTCAAAATCCACCTCATGGCCGTCAAACTCGGGGCCGTCCACACACACAAACCGCGTTTTTCCGCCCACCGTGATGCGGCAAGCGCCACACATGCCCGTGCCGTCCACCATGATGGTGTTGAGCGACACGTCGGTGGGGATGTTATATTTCTTTGTGAGCAAGCACACAAACTTCATCATAATGGCTGGGCCAATGGCGAAGCATTTGTCCACCTGTTCGCGCTTGATCACTTGTTCCACGCCTTCCGTCACCAAGCCCTTCTGACCATACGATCCATCATCGGTCATCACAATCACCTCATCGCTCGAGGCTTGCATCTCTTTCTCTAAAATAATGAGTTCCTTGGTGCGTCCGGCCAACACGGTAATCACGCGGTTGCCCGCGGCTTTCAGAGCTTGCACAATGGGCAGCATCGGGGCAGTGCCCACACCGCCGCCAGCACACACCACCGTGCCGTAATTCTGAATGTTGGTGGCTTTTCCCAGAGGGCCTACCACATCGGCCAGTTCATCGCCCACGTTCATTTGGCAGAGCATTGTGGTGGACTTTCCCACCTCTTGCACCACCAATGTGATAGTGCCAGCC
>CAVKKI010000231.1:0-3730 GCA_963656725.1 Oribacterium sp.
GCGGTGAATGGAGGTGTCGAAACTCATTTCTTTTTTCAGCAACACGCCACCCACACGATAAATCCATGTTGGCACTTGCTCCCACTCGAAGCTTACGATATACTTATGACCTTTGGGACTATAATTTTCGCCTTGGTATTTATGTATGCCTAAGTTAAACTCGGCACCATGCTGTATGATCGTTTCGTCGAGCGAGGAGAGCAACACATGGTTCTCGTCGTCGAGTTCGGGAACGGGAATCACGAGAAGGCCATCATACTTGCGGATATTGCAACCCAACAAAGTGGTTGAGCAATATGCCCCCGACCGGTTTGTAATGAGCATCTCTTTATAGAGCGACTCTTGCAAGTTGGTCATTTGTGCCTTATCGAATCTTAGATAACACATGGCAATATTTGATTTTAAGGTATTATTATACTGGATTACTTTTTAAAATTACTCTTCCTTATTTTCACCTTTTACGAACACAAGGAGCAAGGTTTTTAATCACCCCACTCTAACTTGATTAGCAGAAGATAAGCCGCCGAAAGAGAGCAGTTGTTTCAAACGGCTCTCAAATGTAAGCATTTTTATTGATACAAAATATTTTTCCAAAGAAAAAATGCTTTTCTTCGCAATTTTGTAATAGCAGTTGACAAAATCGTACTAAAAATTTGGCTATTTTTAAGGTTATAAGTAAATTTGCCTTGAATAAGGCCTTATTGCAAAATGGTTACTTTTGCCTTAAGATAGCAAAAAGAAAACTGCATTTTGCATTTCACGCATTTATATGACTAGACTTGAGAATTTTGATAAACATAGAGCCGCTCACGCACTGAGCGACATTTGGGAGTTACTCACCGAAGAGGAGCGCAGTTTTCTCATTCAACATATCCGAGTAAACCGATTTCAGAAAAATGAAATCATCTATAACGAAGGTGACCAACCCGACGATTTGCTTTGCTTGCTAACGGGAAAAGTAAAGATTTTTCGTCAAGGAGTGAGCGGGCACACGCTCATTAATCGAGTGTTGCGCCCTGTGCAATATTTTGGCTATCGAGCTTCGATGGCAGGTGAGCCCTATGTCACCTCGGCTGCCGCCTTCGAGGAAAGCACCATTGCTTCCATCCCCATGCGCATCATCTACAAAATCACAGAAACCAATGCTCGTCTTTGCCACTTCTTTATGCACGCTTTGGCGGTGGATTTGGGTAAAGCTGACCAACGCATTGTGAGCATCACGCAGAAACACGTGCGTGGCCGGTTGGCCGAAACGCTTCTTGATTTGCTCGATGTGTACGGCTACGATAAAGACGGTGAAACGCTCGACCTTCACATCACACGCGAAAACATTGCCAACCTTTGCAACATGACCACCAGCAACGCCATTCGCACACTCACTAGTTTTGCGAACGAAGGATTGGTAGAACTGCACGGACGCTACATCAAACTTCTTGACGTAGACAAATTGCAAAAGATTTCGGATATTGGATAATTTGCCAATCCTTTACACTAGGATTGGCTTTTATAGCACACACAACAAATCTTTTTCCCCCTTTCCCTACCCCATCTTTATAGGAAAATGCATTCAATCAGCAATTTCTATTAAGGAATAAGGAATTCAATTTCTTCGGCCAGAATGCGAACATCTACTTTGTAAGCGTTTTTGTGATAAATTCGGCCGTCTATGCTAAGTTTGGAGTGAGAGAGTTTGCTAAAACAAATGTGATTGGTGCGCCACACACGGATTCCGCGATTACTCAGAAAACGATGGGTAAAAAGCAACCACAATCCTTGAAAAATTTGAGAAACTACGGGCTTCGACACTAAAGTCACGTCGAGCAAGCCATTATAAGGCACGGCGCTAGGCGTTTGTCCGTATCCATGAGCCGACCCAACGCAAATGCTCATAGCCGATTGCTCCACGTGTTCCCCACTCATGTCGAACACATATTTAAAATTCAGCCGCTTAAAAAGCAGAAGCAAAGCGGAGAAAGCATACGAGATGGTTCTGAATCCGAAGAGCCGTCTCGTTTTTTTACGCAATTCGGTAATGGAGGAGGCTACGCCAAAGTTTAGGCAATTTAAGAAGTGAAGGCGCTCCACCACCCCTTCTTTATTCGTCACATCAGCTACGCCCACATCCACTTTGCGCACGTTGTGACGAATCAGCGCATTCACATTGGCTTTATAATCATCGCAATTCATGCCCCAAAACTTAGCGAAATCATTTCCCACCCCATTCGGAATCAAGCCCAATGCAGGCCATTTTCCATTGGGATTTTCACTACTCATTATGCCGCAAAGTGCATGATTTAAAGCAGAATCTCCTCCCACCACCACGATGGTGCCATAGCCCGAACGGTTCATCATCGAGGCCAGACGCTCAACCGAACCTGGCCCCTCGCTTTGCACAAAGTCGAAGGCTACCCCTTGCTCTTGCAAGTAGTGGCGAATTTTTTTCCAGCGTCGGCCGCTGTGAGCGCTTCCTTCTTTGGGGCAATAAATCACGGCCCACGATTGCGATGGTTTCATTGTGCAAACTTTTAATATGAGAGAGTTTGATTATAAGAAGAGAGAGGACTTTAAAAAAGAAACTAAAAATCGGGTGTCCAATTCAAAGCCTCTTCCGCCTTCATCCAATGTATTTCTGTGCCACGGCGCTCCATTCCCCGAAACCACGTCATTTGTCGTTTGGCAAACTGATGAATGGCTATTTCTAGCTGACGATACATTTCGTCGTAAGTCAATTTACCGATGGCATGAAGCGTGAGGAATTTGTATTCCAATCCGTAATAAATTAAATCATCGGGTGCAATGCCCTCTTTCAGCAAGGCTTTCACTTCTTCGAGCATGCCATTGTCGAGTCGTTGCTTCAAGCGAGCCGAAATACGAGAACGGCGAGTTTCGCGGTCCACATCAATTCCGATGTTGTAAGAAGTGAGCGCAGGGAAAGGACGGTCGTCAATGGGAGTGTGCTTATAATATTCGGCTATTTCGATGGCGCGAATGGCTCGCTGCGCAGAATCTACATCCGTGGTGTTATGAAGCGTTTTATATTCGCCCAGCATTTGGGTAAGCTCTTCTAAAGATTTATCTTTCAGATGCTCGCGCAATTCGGGATTCTGCGGCACGGGCGACAAGCGGTAGCTCCGCAAAATGCTTTCCAAATAAAGTCCCGTTCCACCACACACCACCACACGCTTTCCACGTGAGCGAATGTCGTTGTAAGCTTCTAAAAAATCACGTTGATATTCAAACACATTGTATTTTGTGCCAGGCTCCACAATGTCGATTAAGTGATAAGGCACGGAAGTTCCTTCCACCACATAATCCGCCAAGTCTTTTCCTGTGCCCAAATCCATGCGTCGATACACTTGTCGACTGTCAGCACTGATTATTTCAGCGTTGAGTTTATGAGCCAATTGCACAGCCACAGAGGTTTTGCCAGAAGCCGTGGGGCCTAAAATAGTGATAAGATCCATTTCTAAAGGAAAAGAATAAGAAGTGAAAGAAAAACTTACTCGATCGACAAAAAGGGGAAAATTAAAATAGCCGTTGCAATACGCGGGGCACTGCAACGGCTGTTTTATTGAAGTTCAAAGGTATGAACTTACGCTACAGCATTAGGCATTAACCTTAGCCATGTGAGCGATGAGTTCGAGCACCTTGTTAGAGTAACCGATTTCGTTGTCATACCAAGAAACAACCTTAACGAAGGTGTCGGTAAGAGCGATACCAGCCTTAGCGT
>CAVKKI010000232.1:0-3705 GCA_963656725.1 Oribacterium sp.
CTATATATGTAAAAAGAGTGCATGCCTTACTTGGCAAAATGTGAAGTTAATGGTAGATTTGCATTCGGATTCTTTATGGAACAACATAACGACTTATATTCCTATATTAATTCCTCGATTCTTTAACGAAAACAATCCATTATAAGTTTTAGCTTTAAAGCCATAGCGTAACTTTAGTAAAATCCATTATTGCTTATGAGTTTATTGGTTTATAGTGCTTCTGCTGGTTCGGGCAAAACGTATACGTTAGCACTAAAATACATTTCGCTAGCCCTAAAAGGAATAACGCAAATACAAGAGCCTATAGAAAGTAGAGAGTTATTTAACAAAAAATATTACACCCATATTTTAGCCGTTACCTTCACGAATAAGGCTACGAGTGAAATGAAGAAGCGAATATTATATTACCTGTATGATCTTGCTTATAACCAAACAGACGATGGTGAGAATGATTTTCGTGAGGATGTTAAGAAGGAGACCCAACTTGACGACGCCACTATTCGGGAACGTGCTAGGGAAGTACTCAAAGCCATTGTGAACGACTATGACCATTTTAAGGTAGAAACAATCGATTCGTTTTTTCAAACCTTATTGTCAGAACTTGCGAGTGAACTAAAATTGCCACGTGATTTCCGTGTTGACCTTGATGATGAATACGTAATAGGTAAATCGGTAGATGAGTTGCTTTTGCATTTAAAAGAGCAAGGAAGCGAGGTGATTAAAGCTGTGGAAAACTATCTCAGCACTGCAATTGAAGAGGATAAAGGGTGGAATATAAGCCGCAGCATTAAGAAATTTGCTACACATGAGTTATTTAATAGCAATTGCGTAAAATATCAGCATGAAATTAGACGATTAAAAGCCGAGGACATTAAAAAGATACGCAGCGAGCTAATTGACTTGAAGAAGAAATGCGAGTTGAAAGTAGAAAAACTCATCAATAGTTGTGAGATTATTAAGTTTATTTATCTTGGAGGAGAGATAGAAGGCAACCTAAATAAAAATTTGCTAAAGGGAATAGAGCCTTATGTAACGAATCTATTAGGAAAAGAGCCATCTAAGACAATAGCTCGAGTTGTGGACGAGAAAATTGACTGTGAAACAGCGGTTGAGTTAATCTTAAATAAAGGAGCAAATGAGGCAGATAGACAACAAGCTATTAGCCTCATAAGTGAACTTCGATTAATTGAGATGCTACGCCCTTACCTAGTGACTATTTATAGAAGTTGCGACTTAACAATTGCTAATTTAAATGTGTTATGCTTGCTCAATGCCATTGAGAATAAAGTGGCAGATATGACCGCCCACAATGGGAGCATTTTGCTTTCACGCACCCCTATACTTTTTAGCAACGTGGTGAGCAAAGATGATGCTTCGTTTGTATTTGAGCGGACTGGCAACACGTATAATCACATTATGATTGATGAGTTTCAAGACACCTCATCCATTCAATGGAACAATTTTAAGAAATTGCTTATTGAGAGCCAAGCTCAGGATTATGAATGCATGCTAGTGGGCGACGTGAAGCAGAGCATTTATCGTTGGCGTGGCGGTGACTGGAATATTCTTTCGGGAATTGAAAACGGAAAGGAAAGTGAATTGCGGCGGTTGGTGATTCCAATGGAAATGGACACGAACTATCGTAGCATGCACACGATTGTGCATTTCAATAATGTTTTCTTTCTACGAGCTGCTGCATTCTACGACGGATATATCAATGAAGCATCTCATTTGGGGCATAGCGATTTACCCCGTATAGGTTGCCTTTATTTCGACGATTGGGAGAACCGAAAGTCAACCTCGGTCAAAGCATATAGTTCATTTTTAAAAGAGACTAAAGAACCTTTTAATAAAGATTACAGTCTATTGCCCATTTATAAAAATGTGGCTCAAAAATGCAAAAAGGATGAGGAGGCTGATGCCCCCACGGGCTACGTTTATATCGAGACACTCAATCATACCAAAGATTCTCTCGACCGTGACAAATCGGGGGAGAAAACAGACACGAATATCGAGGGTAAGGAGGCTGCTTTAGCTTATGTTATGGAGCAGATGCGGAGCAAGATTAATGAGCTACACGACGATTATGGAGTGGCCTATAAGGATATGATTATACTCGTTCGTGCGAATTCGGAGGGGACGGACATTGTCAACTATTTTGCAGATAAGAAATGGACGGATATTAAGTTCACCACCGAGGAGGCTTTTTTATTTACTTCCTCCGATCTCATTTGCTCGCTCATTTATGCTTTAAAAAGCTTAAACAGTCGCATTCACGAGGTATGTCCGCACAACGATAAGCCTAGGGCTCTCAATCTAAAGTCGGAAAATCCTAAACATGATACAATTTCGCCAGAGGCTTTCAAACATTATTATGACAAACTATGTCGAACTGCAAAGTTTGAGAACTATGAATCCTGTCGGACGGAATTTTTTCAATTATTGGAAGATGAAGAGCAAGTGAGACAATGGGCCAACACGCCCCTTTATGAGATATGCCTAGAGATTTCTACTCTTTTGAAGTTAAATGAGCTATCGAATGCAGAGGGAATGGGACAAGCAGCCTATTTTTTCAATTTCATTGATGCGGTGGTGAGTTATCAAAAGGATTACGACTCCACGCTTGACAACTTCATTGACTATTGGGACGAAAAGTTATGCAATAAGTCGATTGTTGACAACAATAACGATGCCATTCGCATTTTAACCATCCACAAGTCGAAGGGGTTGGAGGCTCACACTGTGTTTGTGCCGTTCGCTTCCTTCGCTATACAACCAACTTCAGTTCAACAACAACCACTAGTATGGTGTGAAACCAATCATACAGAAGCTATTTTAGAAGATGGAAGGGGCATTGACGAGCTTGTTCGCCCATTTAAAGCCACTTGCGAACGCTTAAAAGTAGCCCCGATTAAGTTGAATAAGGATGCCCTTACCTCTATTTATAAGAGCGACTATGAAGAAGAATATTTTCAGCAGCGAGTCGATGCTTTAAACACGCTTTACGTGGCTTTTACTCGCGCTAGGCACAATTTGTTCTTGTGGAGCGACAAACCCAGTAGAAGCGCAAAGGATAGCACCTATTATTTAATCAACGCCTTCGTTCATAATGAGCCATCGGGCTATGACCCCAAGGAGGCTCAATCGGGTGTGTGGGAATATGGCCGATTAGAAAAGACGAATGACGCTAATGTAGGAAGAAAAAGAAAAGAGCCGTTTGAGAACCCCTTTTCAGAAAAAAAGCAAGTGGAAAGTCTTTCGGTAAAATTGAAGATTGGCGACCTTTCCCACGTAAAGTTTATGCAGTCAAATGAAGCCAAGGAGTTTGTGAGTGCGAAAGACGAAGAAGAAGCAAAGAACTCGGCATTTGAGAAGCTTCAAGAGGCTCGTGTGGAGCGTGGCATTCTCTATCATCGGTTTTTCTCGTTGCTATCGACCGAGGCCGACCTACCAAAGGCATTAGACACGCTTTTATCCGAGGGAGCTATTGGCTCTGCCGAAGCCGATGAGATGCGAGGGATGGCTGAGGCTGCGTTTGAGAAGACAAAGGAGCTGCATTGGTTTGATGGCACTTATCAAATATATAACGAGTGTAATATTCTCACTCATGATGAAAGCGAGAAGCTAATAATTCGTCGTCCCGACCGTGTAGCGTGCTTTCAGGTAATTCTAGGAGGTATAGCGCCCTCGCTGTACCCTCGCCGT
>CAVKKI010000233.1:0-3655 GCA_963656725.1 Oribacterium sp.
TTACCGACGTGATTTGGAATGCAATTTCTAGTTTTTCTAGTTTCTTCTCAATTTCCTCAATCTGCAGTTTAATTCCTCCCGAGCAAATCACGTTGTCAAGGCGTCCTAGAATGCGGAATCTACCATCGGCTAAAACTTCAGCCCTATCGTTCGTCACTAAAAATTCTTCGTTTACATGCGGAGCAGATATACACAACGTGCCTGCCTCAGAAAGAGAAACCTTCACACCCTCTAAAGGGGTATACCATTCACTTGCTTCCGCACCATTCAGTCGTCGAAGAGCTACGTGTGAAAGAGTTTCTGTCATTCCATAAGTGCTATAAATGGGATTCGGGTAAGAAGCTAATTCTTTCTCTAAACTACGAGAAATAGCCCCACCTCCAATAATCGCGCATAAAGTACGACGAAGAAGTGCGCGTTCATGTGGCACCTTTAGCGTTTCATAAACCTGCATGGGCGTCAAAGCAGCAAAATCTGGAGCTTCGTGCAAATGCGCATAAGGATGCGAAGTAGGTGCCACGGCTATTAATTGCAACTGAGCAACAAAACTTCTCACCACCATCATCTGACCAGCGATAAAATTCAAAGGCATGCAGAGCAAGGCCGTATTTCCTTCTTGCAAACCAAGTGCTTGAATGGTTGTCTTCGCACTATTCCACATCTTCACTTTTTCCACTTGCATAGGGTGCGGAGCACCGGTGCTTCCTGAAGTATGAACGAGCATGGTAGGTGTTGCTTTTTTCCAAGCATTTTTAAAATCATCTACCTCTTTCCAAAAATTCCGCTGTTTTTCACTTCCAAACCACAGGCAATCGCCCTCTAGATGCAAAGGTGAAGGTTCAAAGTTTTTTTCAAACAATTGGCCTGTGCCAAGGCCCTGCGGCAAAGAGGTTTCTTCGTCAATAGCTGCACACCATTGAGCTATGGCATTCAGTCCAACGTTGCTCTCAAGTGCCGAAGTCACCCAATAATCGATGTGACGTTCTTTGGCCAAAGCCATCCACTCGGCAGCCCCAGTAAAAGCACCATGAAGCGTGGGCTTGAGCACAAGATATTGTGGACGAATAGTGTCAAGCAATTGCTCCTTTTGTTGAAACTCATTTACCCCAATTAATTCCTCATCAAGAGCAATGGGCAATGGTGTATTAGCACAAAGATGAGCCATCGCTGGCCAATTGCCTTGACGAATGGGTTGCTCAATACTATGAATATGATATTGTGAAAGTTGCTCCAACTTTCGAGGTGCTTCATCTGGAGAAAAAGCCCCATTAGCATCCACACGCAGTTCAACAACATCAGCAGCATAACGTGAGCGCAACTGTTTAATTAAACGTAATTCACTCTCGAAGTCGATGGCTCCAATTTTCAGTTTTACGCATCGAAAGCCTTGTTCAAGTTTCTGCTCCATGCGCTGACACATCTGCTCGTAGTTCCCCATCCACACGAGTCCATTAATGGGTAAAGCACGCTGTCCCCTCGTAAAACTTGAAGGAAAAAGTTTAAGGTAATTACCAGCCAAAGAGCCTGCAGCCGAACGAAAAGCGGTTTGCAAACCCATTAGCATTGAGGGGAGATGTCGCCACTTGTTAGAATCTAGATTTTGAGTTTTCTCCACCTCTGCACACACGGCTTTCAAGCGTTGCTCATAATCTGCACTATAATCTGCGCTTAAATCGTAAAGCGGAGCACACTCCCCCACCCCGGTAAAACGTATTTGAGGATCGATGGAGGAAATCACCACATACCATACCTTTCGATGGTAGTAAATTCCACGCGACGTGCCAGCTGGCTGTTTAAAGTGCAACGTATGAGGCACTACTCGCAATTTAAAAGGCAAGAAATGCATTTCTTAAAATGATTAGGGCAGTTTCGGATATTTCTTAAAGTTTGGTTTGCGCTTCTCGAGAAAGGCACGTCCACCTTCTTGTGCTTCGTCGAGCATATAATAAAGCATAGTAGCGTCACCTGCCAACTCTTGTATTCCCGCTTGACCATCAAGTTCAGCGTTCAGTCCGGCCTTTATCATTCGTAGGGCTAAAGGTGAACGTTCCATCATAATCTCAGCCCATTCCACCACTTCATCTTCCAGTTTTTCGAAAGGAACCACTTTATTTACCATCCCCATCCGTTCTGCCTCTGCAGCCGAATATTGTCGGCAAAGAAACCATATTTCACGCGCTTTCTTTTGCCCCACAATTCGAGCCAAATAAGATGCGCCAAAACCTGCGTCAAACGAGCCTACCTTCGGACCTGTTTGTCCGAAAATAGCATTTTCCGAAGCAATTGTCATATCACACATCAAATGAAGCACATGTCCGCCGCCTATAGCATAGCCATTTACCATTGCTATCACCGGTTTAGGAAGGGAGCGTATTTGTTTCTGCACGTCGAGCACATTGAGTCGAGGGACTCCATCGCCTCCTACATACCCCCCTCTACCTTTCACATGCATGTCACCTCCGGAGCAGAAGGCTTTATCACCAGCCCCTGTGAGCACAACCACGCACACATCTTGCGCCTCTCGGCAATAACGTAATGCATCACTTATTTCAGCCACAGTTAAAGGAGTGAAAGCGTTGCGGTATCGTGGACGATTGATGGTGATACGAGCAATGCCATTGTAAAAATCAAATAGTATTTCCTTATAATCTTTTAAAGTTGTCCAGTTTCGCATTTTGTTATAATTTGTGGTTTACAATCGGCTAAGTTAGTTCTTTTTTTTATATTGGCCAAATACATACCCCGAAGCGTCATATAAATAAGAAAGAGTCACCCTTCATAAAATAATGAAAGAAGACTCTCCATTTTGCTATAAATAACACAAAAAGTTTTCCACTCAATAAGATTTATCGTACGTTTCACGCCCTCATTGATGAAAAAATAATTACTTCACCACAATCTTTGTTACGCCCTGGATTGTTTGCACTAAATAGGTACCTTCTTTGAGCTTTTGATGAATGGGCAAACTTTTTCCATCGGCCGAGTAGAGACGATAGGGTAAACAAGTAAGAATGCGTCCATCTTTTACACTAATATTCTTTTCTTTTTCAGTTGAGACATTTACTACTTGCGTTGATTTCTTAAGATGATCAGTGAGTAGAAAGGCATATTGACAACCTGTATCAGTGGTGTTAGTACCATTTCCCCAATTATAAATTTTCCAGTTTAGCCCTGCATTTGTTTGGTTTACCTGCGCGGTTCCCGAAGTGATTATATAATAACCTTGGGTAGCAGCAGACGAAAATTTCCAACCGGTAGTGGGAGGAGTCGAGGATGTCTTTAAAGCCGAGTTTTGACTAGAATTTGGAGAAATATAACTACCATCCGTTCGATTGACGATATCAACACTTCCATCCGTTCGTTCTAAAAATTTCCATTCACTTTGCTCCGTGGCAGTGGCATCTCCGTAGAGTTCCATTCCCACACCCCGAGAAGTAAGGTAGCGATTACTTCGCAACGGCGTGCTCAGTTGGAAATAATAGGTATTTTCGGCATCACTAAGTTGAGGTTTACCGTCTTCTACAGGTTCTTCAAAACTTTGGTCTGGCGAATAGGTTATACCCTCAAGAGCATTTTTTCCTTCACTGTCTGTTAAAACGAAGGTAAACTGCCACTTATCACGTTTCGTACCCCCACTATTCACATGAGGTAATTT
>CAVKKI010000234.1:0-1028 GCA_963656725.1 Oribacterium sp.
TAAATAACGAGATAAAAAGGTTGTTTCTATTTTGTTTCTATTGTCGTTTCTTCTATAAAGCAGAGCCATTAAGTAGGTAGTCGAAATGATTTTGATCACCTACATATCCACTTATAACCTCACTTTATCCAATCCTTCGAAAGAGCGCTCTCGAGTTCTTCGGCTGAAAGGCGCAAGCGGAAATTGCCATTTTCAGCTATGGAGATGCCACCCGTTTCTTCGGAAACGACGATGGCGATGCAGTCGCTTTTTTGTGATATACCGAGTGCCGCACGGTGACGAAGACCGAGCGATTTAGGAATATCGGTGTCGTGCGAAATGGGAAGAATGCAACCAGCCGCTTTAATGCGTTGGTGCGAAATAATCATGGCCCCATCGTGAAGCGGACTGTTTTTAAAGAAAATGTTCTCAATGAGGCGCTGTGTGATGTTGGCATTGATTTGGTCGCCCGTGGTGACATATTCGTTTAATCCCACATAACGTTCAATAATAATCAGTGCACCCACTTTTTGCTTCGACATGCTCATGCAAGCCATCACGATGGGCATGATTTCTTCATGGCGCACGGTTTCATCTTCATCTTTTTTACCTTTAAATCGCAACAAACGTTTCAAGAAATGAATGCTCGGACGCGAGCCTATGGTGCTGAAGAAATGACGAATTTCTTCTTGGAACAACACAATCAGCGCCAGCGAACCCACATTGACTACTTTGTCGAGAATGCTTCCCAATAGGCGCATTTCGAATATCTGCGATACGAAAATCCAGCCCACGATGAAAACCATGATGCCGCCAAAGATGTTAGCGGAGCTCGACTCTTTCATCAGTCGGTAGATGTAATAAAGAAGGAAAGTAACCGACAGAATGTCGAGAATATCCTTTATGCCAAAGCTAAACATGAAGAGGGAGTTAGAGAGTAGAGAGGGTTTTCAAATAGATTTGTTTGGCCTCAACGGCTTGCTTCACATCGTGAACACGAAGAATGTGAGCGCCTTTTAGCAGCGCCATCGTGTTGAGCACAGTGGTGC
>CAVKKI010000234.1:1056-3648 GCA_963656725.1 Oribacterium sp.
GTGGTGCCGTTGAGTGAAGTTTGCGGTGTGCCGCCTAGCAATTTGTAAATCATCGATTTACGCGAAATACCCACTAATACTGGCAGATGAAAAGCGTGAAAATCCTCAAGGTGAGCCATAAGTTCATAATTGTGCTCTAAGGTTTTGCCGAAGCCGAAGCCCGGATCCACAATAATGTCTTTTACGCCCATTTGACAAAGACGATCAATGCGCTCAGCAAAATAGAGCATCACCTCTCGACGAAGATTGTCGTAGTGTGGCGCTTGCTGCATGGTGTCGGGAGTGCCTTGCATGTGCATCATGATGTAAGGCACACCCAGTTGAGCCACCGTTTTAAACATGCGGCGGTCCATCATGCCGCCCGCAATGTCGTTGATTATATCAGCGCCCTCTTCTTCCACACACATTCGAGCCACGTCGGCTCGGAAGGTATCGACCGAAATAGGCACCTCAGGATAAAGGCGACGAACAATGCGCAAGCCACGGCGCAAACGCGCCATTTCTTCCTCGGTCGACACATCGTCGGCCCCAGGGCGCGAAGAATAGCCACCAATGTCAATCATATCCGCTCCCTCGTTCATCAACTGGGTGACACGAGCCGCAATATGCTCCTCATCGGGGGTGCGACTTTCGGAATAAAAGGAATCGGGCGTTACATTGAGAATGCCCATTATTTGGGGTTCGCGCAGCTCATAAAGTTTGCCGCGCAAATTAAGTGTATGCATGGTTCGTAAATTTTGGGGCAAACTTACAAATTTCTTTTTATTCGCTCTCCCTTTCAAAAGTTTTTGTGTAAGTTTGCTCAACTTTAGAAACGGAAAAGACAGATAAACTATGACGATACCTGAATTATACGACATTTTCATAAAGCATCCCGTTATCACCACCGACACACGCGACTGCCCCCCTTCATCACTGTTTTTCGCTCTACGCGGTGCTTCGTTTAACGGCAATGAGTTTGCTCTAAAAGCTCTGGAGCAGGGATGCGCCTATGCCGTGGTGGACGATGACAAAGCCACGGGCAACGAGCGCCTCATCCACGTGAGCGATGTGTTGACCACCCTGCAAGAACTTGCCACTTATCACCGCCATCAACTAGGCACGCCCATCGTGCAGATTACGGGCACGAATGGTAAGACTACGACCAAGGAACTCACCTCGGCCGTGTTGAGCCAAAAGTTTAACGTGCTCTACACTCAAGGCAACTTCAACAACCACATTGGAGTGCCTAAAACGTTGCTTCGCCTACAAAAGGAGCACGAGATTGCTGTGGTAGAAACGGGAGCGAACCACCCAGGCGAGATTGCCCAACTTTCAAAGATTGTGGATGCCAACTGCGGACTGATTACCAACGTCGGTCGGGCACACCTCGAGGGTTTTGGCTCGTTTGAAGGGGTAATTCACACGAAAGGCGAACTCTACGACTACTTGCGCCAAAAACCTGGAGCCTTCATTTTCCGTGATGGCGACAACCCGCACCTTGCGTCCATTGCCGAGGGACTGAAAAGCGTGCTCTACGGAAAGTCAGGGCAAGGCTATGAGGTGGAAGGCGAAGTGGTGGAATGCAACCCCTATTTGAAATTCCGCTTCCGCTTGAAGAGTGAAGAAGAGTGGCACGAAGTGCAAACACAACTCATTGGAGCTTACAACGTAACCAATGCGCTAGCCGCCATTGCCGTGGGTCAGCACTTTGGGGTAACGGCCGAACAAGCAGCACAAGCCCTTGCGCAATATTCCCCCACCAACAACCGCAGCGAGTTGGTTAAAACGGAACACAACCAGCTGATTGTGGATGCCTACAACGCCAATCCTACGAGTATGAAAGCGGCTCTTGACAATTTTGCTCAAATAGCCTCAAAGCATAAAATGTGCATTTTGGGCGAAATGCGTGAATTGGGCGAAGCCTCTGCCGCCGAACACCAAAAGGTGGCCCAACAAGCGAAAACCTTAGGTTGCGATGCCGTGTGGTTAGTGGGCAAAGAGTTTGAGCCTTTTGCCGAGGGCGCCCGATGGTTTGCCGATGTGGAAGCCGTGAAGGCCGCACTAGCCCAAGAAGGCCAACCCACCAATCAGCTGATTCTAGTAAAAGGTTCTAACGGCACGAAACTATTCCAACTCCCCGCATTGCTTTAATTTCCCTAACATCTCATTATAATACGTAACGTATGAAATTCATTAAACGCATTCTATACGCCATCCACTCTGTGCTACACTCCACGCTAATGGGTTGGCTCACTTGCTTGTTGGCCGTGTTCTACTTCATTGTGGCGCAAGACTTGTTTTGGCACGGTAATGAAGAATGGACGAAACCTGCACGCGCCATTCTTTTCAACATTCCCTTATTCATCTACCTCGCAGCCATTGTGGTGATTTTCGTTTACAGTTTCATGAAGAAGAAAGTGGAACAACGCACCGCTGAATTGACGAAAGATTTAGAGGAGACAACAGCCAACGAAACCGCTGAAAGCGAAGATACAAAGGAAGAAGAAACCCAAGAAGCCGAAAGCGAAACAACGGCCGCTAACTAAAACTACAAAAGCGGGCTGAAAGCCCAATGCATGCACCTAGCCCAGGGCAAGCGAAGCGGCGCCC
>CAVKKI010000235.1:0-3642 GCA_963656725.1 Oribacterium sp.
GGGCTAGCCTTCTATTTTGAACTGCAAGCCGACAAAGAGTTTACGATACTCAATCAAGTGAACGATGACGAAGCCGTGGAAGTGATGCGCAACGGCAATACCACCCAAGTGCCTCGAAGAGATATTGTAATCGGCGACATCGTTATTCTGAACACGGGTGAAGAAGTGCCAGCCGATTGCGAACTGCTAGAAGCCACCTCACTCCACATGGACGAATCCACGCTAACAGGCGAGCCCTTATGCACTAAAAGCATCCGTGAAGAGGATTTTGATAAAGATGCTACGTTCCCAACAAACCACGTTATGAAGGGAACCAAAGTAATGGAAGGACATGGCATAGCCCGAGTCATTGCTATAGGCGACCACACCGAACAAGGAAAAGTGTTCGAAGCAGTACAAATTGACAATTCCGTAAAAACGCCCCTCAACGAACAACTCGATGGACTAGGAAAACTCGTTACGAAAGCAAGCTACGGCATCGCCGCTTTGATTGTAGTGGGACGCATTATTATGTACATTGCCACCAATGGCGCGCCAGGTCTCAATTCTTTCGAAGAAGTTGCGCCGTTCATTGCCTATCTACTACAGACACTGATGATAGCCGTCACGCTGATTGTGGTGGCCGTGCCCGAAGGACTTCCTATGGCCGTCACACTAAGTTTGGCTTACAGCATGCGTCGCATGTTAAAGACCAACAACCTCGTGCGCAAAATGCATGCCTGCGAAACGATGGGAGCTACCACCGTGATTTGCACGGACAAAACGGGAACGTTAACAGAGAATCGGATGAGTGTGGATGAGATTAAAACCTACGATGACACACCTTCCAACGTATTTCAAGAAGGCATTGCCATCAACTCCACGGCTGACATCGATTTTTCTAACAAGGAGAGACCCCAAATTCTTGGAAATCCCACTGAGGGAGCATTGCTCATTTGGCTGAACAAGCAAAATGTGGACTTTCGTATTATTCGCGAGAACGTAAAGATTGTGGAACAACTTCCCTTCTCCACCGAGCGCAAATATATGGCTACGGTAGTAGAATCTGAAGCCATGCCTAGCAAACGCATTCTTTATGTAAAAGGTGCTCCCGAAATTGTCTATCACCTTTGCAAAGAAGTGGCCGTAAGCCAAGAAGATATTGACGCTCAGCTAACCGCATATCAAAATCGTGCGCGACGCACACTTGGATTTGCCTATCAAATTTTGGAAGAAGGCGATGCCACCATTAGCGATAATAAGTTAGCCGCCACCAAACTACACTTCATTGGAGTAGCAGCCATTTCCGACCCCGTCAGAAGCGACGTACCCAATGCTGTGAAAGAATGCATTAATGCGGGCATCAATATTAAGATTGTGACAGGCGACACACCCAACACAGCCAAAGAAATTGGTCGACAAATAGGACTTTGGAACGATGCTGAGGACAGTGATGAACAAATTATCACAGGCCCCGAATTTGCCGCATTGAGCGATGATGAAGTATTTAAGCGTGTGCTCAAACTGAAAATTATTGCCCGCGCTCGTCCCATGGACAAAAAACGATTGGTTGAGAACCTTCAAAAAAATAATCAAGTGGTTGCCGTCACTGGCGATGGCACAAACGATGCGCCCGCCCTGCGAGCAGCTCACGTAGGTCTCTCCATGGGCGATGGAACGAGCGTTGCAAAAGAAGCTTCCGACATCACAATTATAGACAATTCCTTCTCGTCTATCGGTAAGGCTGTGATGTGGGGACGCTCGCTCTATCAAAACATTCAACGTTTCCTCTTATTCCAGCTCACGGTGAATGTTACAGCATGCCTTCTCGTGCTTTGTGGTGCATTCATGGGGACGGAGTCGCCCCTCACAGTGACGCAAATGCTTTGGATTAATCTAATCATGGACACCTTTGCAGCAATGGCTTTAGCTTCACTACCACCATCGGAAAGCGTAATGAACGATAAGCCTCGCGACCGCAAAGCATTCATTCTTAATCGAACTATGATGCATGAGATCGTAGGCGTTGGCGGATTCTTTTTCCTCTTATTGCTCGCCATGCTCTACATTTTCCAACATGCTGAAGTGACGCAATTAACCGACCTTCTGCACCTTCACCTTGGAGCGAAGGGCGAAGTAACGACCTACGAACTGACATTGCTATTTACCACCTTTGTCATGACTCACTTCTTCTACCTTTTCAACGCTCGAGCTTTCGAAACCGGACGCAGCGCGCTCCACTTCAAAGGTTGCAACGGTTTGTTAAGCATTTGTGCAATCATTTTAGTGGGACAAATCATTATGGTGGAAGTGCCTGGTGTACAGCAGTTCTTTAATGTGACCGACTTGAAGATTTTAGACTGGATTGTTATCATCGTCGGATCTTCACTCGTGCTTTGGGTGCGCGAACTTTGGCATCTAGCCATAGGCAACAAAAAATAGTAATAGAAGTTGTAAGCAGATAAAAGTTTCTGCTTACAACCTATTTTCTCCACATATTAAAATACAATCAAAATGGAAGATTGGAAAGCAGCTCTCGGCGCTCTGACTGGATATAATGACTCTACAGAGAATGAGGAACAAGAGACACAAACCTCGCCCAAGGAATCGAAAGTGGAACGTAAAAAGCGTATGGGGGTGGTTTATTCTACAAACCCCGACTATGCCTATACTGACAGCACTGAAGAAGAAGCCGAAACACTCCCTAAAAATCAACAAAAACTTCGGCTTAATATGGAACGTGCAGGACGGGGTGGCAAAACAGTAACGATTGTGCGAGGTTTTATTGGAAGCTGCGATGATTTAGCTCAATTATGCAAACTACTCAAGCAGAAATGTGGGGTAGGCGGAACAGTGAAAGAAGGAGAAATTATCATTCAAGGAGACCACTGGAATCGACTAACAGAAATTCTTAGAGCTGAAGGATATACCCAAACTCGGTAAAATTTCTACACTTTCAACTTTACAATCGAATGGCAATTCATTACATTTGGCCATCCATTCACCCACTAAACCAAGAAATAATTATGACTACATTCAAAGAATTAGCTCAACAACGCTTTTCCGCTCGCAAATTCACCAACGCTCCCGTTAGCAAAGAAGATTTAGACTACATTATGGAATGCGTGCGCTTAGCTCCTTCTGCAGTAAACAAGCAGCCTTGGAAATTCGTGATCATTGAAAGTGAAGAGGCTAAGCAACGAATTCGTCAAACATACGATAAAGAGTGGTTTGCCACCGCCCCACTCTACATTCTTTGTCTGAAAGATGAAGCTAACGCTTGGACACGTCGCTACGATGATAAATCGCATGCCGACATCGACCTGGCTATTGCCATTGAGCATCTATGCCTAGCCGCAACAGATAGAGGGTTAGGCACTTGTTGGGTTTGTAATTATCGAACCGAACCCATGAAGCAACTTTTCCCTTATAAAGAATATGAAGCGGTTGCCATCATCCCTTTAGGCCACATTGCCGACGATTGTCCTAATCCTGGAAAAACGAGAAAAGAGATCGCAGATATTTGGGAAACCATCTGAATAGACAATTCATAATCCCTAACAACGTACCCATTTTAAATAGCTGACACCTTTCATTCTAAAACATTTGGGTTCTACAAGAATTAGTGTGAGTTAACATGAAATCAATGTTATCTATCCATGT
>CAVKKI010000236.1:0-3586 GCA_963656725.1 Oribacterium sp.
TATTTATATTTCAAGAGATAAATATTTAGTTTTGTGTTCTGCTTGTTTAAAATCATAAATCAGTCCATTTGCATTACATTTACGATTTACGATTTATCATTTCGAATTATTGATGTATTAATGTAAATGCTAATAAATCCTTAATGTGAATTGGCCGATCTCAAAAGGCGCCCTAAAATCCACGGTTAAAGCGCTTGCCACCTACATTGCAGTCCGACAGTTTCATCGCAACCATGAAGGGGCATAATGCAAGTTTACTCTCTGATTATCAGTAGTTTTTCATTAAAATTGTCGATTTCACCGAGTGCACCATCTAGATTATATGCACCCTTAAATTGCTATCCATATCTTACAAACAAGCTGATTAATCAATAAAACTGACCTAAAAATCCGCTTTCAAGCCCCCATTTTGGGAGCAATTCACATTTTCTGCTCCTAAAAAGCCACCATTTGTTGCGAACAGTAAAATCTAGAAGTCAGTTGGGTGCATTGATCGAGCAAGAAAGAGCCAATTTTTCCCCACTTCAGGAAGCCACTTTTAGCCACGGCATGGGTCGTGAGGGAGGCACATTCCACAAAATGTACAGCAGAACGATTGAAATAGAGAATCGGCCTTTCGGAAAAATTGAACAATCTAACCCCTACTTCACCCCTCATTCCCCCTACCCCAATTTTCTTCTTCTTTTTGCGCACTCTTGGCAAGCAGCAGACACAGCAGCGAGACGCGAAAATGAAACGGACAAGAGAAAAATCAAAACACTCCTACCCTCTCAACACGCTCCACCTTCCCTACCCTCGCGCTCATAAAAAAGGCCGTTCACCTTTCGATGAACGGCCTTTCGTGTAGTTTTAAGTCAGCAAAGCGAATTATCGCCGAGTGTTAATGCATTATAAAAAATAAAAGTTCTTTTAGCAAATCGCCATTGCTCACGTGCGAACCTTCTGAGCCTTTCGAGCGAGCGTCGGTGCGGCGAATTTCGCCCAAAATGAGCATTGTCTTCATGGCATTGTAATGCTGCATAGCGGGCATCACATTCTTGCGAACTTGCCACGGAGTTTGTCCTAACCAAGAGGCCAATCCTTGCTCCGTTTTGTCGGGAGCGTAGAAAGCGAGCATCAGGTTGGTGAAATATTTAAAGAGGATGCCCAAGGTGAGCTGAATGGGGTTAGCCTTTTCGTTGCTCTCAAAATATTTGGCAATGCGATTCACCCTCAGCACGTCTTTCACGCCAAGCGCATCTTGCAGTTCGAAAATGTTGTAGTTTTTCGTCAGTCCGATATTTTCTTGCACCAAAGTGGTCGAAATTACCTTTTCGCCTTCGGGCAGTGCCAAGATGAGTTTGTCGAGTTCCGAAGCCAGCCGGTTGAGGTCGGCTCCCACAAATTCGGCCAACATTTCGGCCGCTCCAGGAGCCACAGCCACCCGCTTGCGCCGCAAATAATTTTGAATGAATGCGGGAAGCTGAGAATCGTAGAGTTTTTTCGATTCAAACAACACACCCTCTTTATTTATTAGGGTTGCCACCTTGAGCCGACGATCAATCGTTCCGTTTTTATGACAAAAGATAAGCACCGAACTAGGTTGCATTTGGCGGAAATAAAACTCTAAATGATCTAAATGTTTCAATCCTTGCGCCTCCTTCACAAGCACCACCAAATGTTGCGCCGCCATAGGGAAAGAGCGTGCTGCAGTGATGATGGCGTCGATGTCGGCGTCCGCTCCATAGAAGGTGAGCAGATTAAAATCGCGCTCTTCAGGGCGCAACAACGTGTCTACGATGAAGTCGGCCACGTGGTCGATGTAGTAGCTCTCCTCCCCCATCAAGTAATAGATGGGTTTGATGTTGCCAGCCTGCACATCGCGCACAATTTGCTCGTAGGTGATGTCGTTTGCCTTTTTCTTGTATTTCGAAGTATAACCCGCCATTACCAATCGAATTTTAGGTGGCGCACCGTTTTGCGTTCGCCAATAATCAGTTTCATACTTTCAATGCCAATGCGCACGTGCGTTTCGGCGAAATTTCGCGTCACTTGGTTGTCGCTCGCCTCGGTCTTCACGCCATCGGGCATCATCGGATTGTCTGACACAAGCAGCAGCGCCCCCGTGGGAATGTGGTTGAAGAAGCCGCACGAAAAGAGGGTGGCCGTTTCCATATCCACCGCCATGGCGCGCGTTTCGCGCAAGTAATTCTTAAAGCGTTCATCGTGTTCCCACACCCTTCGGTTGGTGGTGTAAACGGTTCCCGTCCAATAATCCAGTCCATTATCGCGCAAGGCGGTCGACACGGCTCGCTGCAACATGAAGGCGGGTAGTGCGGGCACCTCGGGTGGGAAATAGTCGTTCGACGTTCCCTCGCCCCGAATGCCTGCCAGGGGCAGGATGTAGTCGCCCAAATGCGTTTTTTCAGAAATGCCGCCACACTTTCCCAAGAAGAGGCAAGCCTTGGGTTTGATGGCTCCGAGCAAATCCATGATTAATGCGGCATTGGGACTTCCCATGCCAAAATTTATAATGGTGATGCCGTTGGCCGTGGCGGCGCGCATATTGGCGTCGAAACCCACAGGTTCCACGCCATTGAGTCGGCAAAAAATGTCAACATAGTTATTAAAGTTGGTCAGCAAAATGTGTTCACCAAACTCCGTCAACGGCATTTTGGTGTAACGCACCAACCAGTCGGCAGTGATTTCTTCCTTTGTCGTCATCGTTTTAATTCGTAATTTTGTGGTGCCATTGGCACACCTTATAATATATAAGTTACAAAGATACTGGTTTCGGACGGATTTCTCCCCTTTTCACCCCACATAACTTTTTCCGAACCAATAGAAAAGCCCATAGCTTTTCACTTTTAATTTTCTATTCTCCATCATGCAAGCACTCAATCTCCCCCCCTTCGACTATCGCTTCACACAGCGCAACGGACAGCTCTGCATTTTCGACTTTCTGCGCCAGCGCTATCTCAAGCTTACGCCCGAGGAGTGGGTGCGCCAACATTTCACTCACTTTTTGGTGGAGCAGAAAGGCTACCCCACCGCTCTGCTTGCCAACGAGGTTACGATTAACGTGGGCGGAGTGGCTCGGCGTTGCGACAGTGTGCTCTATCACCGCACAGGGGGCGTGCCCCGAGTGATTGTGGAGTATAAGGCTCCCCACATTCGCATCACGCAAGCCGTGTTTCAGCAAATTTATTCTTACAACAGCGTGCTCCGCGCCGACTATCTCATTGTGAGCAACGGCCTTGCGCATTATTGCTGCCACGTGGACTATGAAAAAATGCAAGTGAACTATTTAAGGGACATTCCGAGGTATGAGGAATTGTAGGTAAATAGATTGTTCAAAATAGGAAGAGGACACTGCAAATGTTCTAGGATTTGAAACTTATCCCCGTAAGTTTGCATAACGTGTTTGCTGTTGCTTGCACTAATTGCTTGAATTACGTTGATAATCAATACTTTCAAGAGTGCAAGCAGCAATATTATTTGCTTACACTTCTACCTACTGGCTTGATAGGGAAAACTAGTGGCTTAATAGAAAAAACTAGTGGCTTGATAGGAAAAACTAGTGGCTTAATAATTGCTGGCTCAAGCT
>CAVKKI010000237.1:0-2747 GCA_963656725.1 Oribacterium sp.
GAGGCCTTCACCTTCGAATCGCATTCTTTGTCAACAAACAAACCGCCAGAGACGTTGAAGAAGTCGAAGGCAACTCCATAGACCAAGCACGACATGATGAGTAACAATACACCAGGGAATGCGGGATTGCCCACGCCGAACAATCCAAAGCGGAGCACCCAAGCAAACATGGCTATCAGCATAACCACTTTAATTCCATAACGGCGAAGGAAGAAGGGAATAAAGAGAATGCAAATGGCCTCGGCTACCTGACTTAATGACACTAGCATCGTGGCGTTGTTAGCAGCGAATGAGTCGGGCATGCTCTCTTTAAAGCTCGTGATGTAAGGTGTGGCATAACCATTGGTCACCTGAAGCGACATGCCAAGCAAACATGAGAAAATAAAAAACAGAGCCATGCGCTTTGATTTGAATAACTTAAAGGCCTCAATTCCAAAAGCGTCGTAGAGCGACTTGTTTTGCACCTTTTCTAAACGGCATTGGGGCAGCGTCAAACAATAAATAAAAAGCAGCACGCCCAGTATGCCTGACACGAGAAATTGCATCTCTGTGTATTGAAATTTATTCGGGTCGTCGCTTAATGTGAAGCTAAATCCCCCTGCAGTGGTTGCGCAGTTCACAAACCACATGGTAGCGATAAAGCCAACGGTGCCAAACACGCGAATGGGCGGAAAGTCGGCCACCGTGTCCATTCCGTTATTTTTCAGCAGAGTGAAGGCTGTGGTGTTCGACAATGCTAACGTGGGCATATAGAAAGCCACACTCAAGGTGTAGATGGCAATAAACAAGGTGGAGTCGGGTTTATCAAACATATTTCCAATCACACTTAAGCCCACCATGGCCAATCCTGCCACTAGGTGGCAAATGCCCAACATGCGCTGTGGTTGCACGTAGCGATCGGCGATGATGCCCACCAGTGTTGGCATGAAGATTGACACGATGCCTTGAATGGCATAAAACCATGAAATGTAGTCGCCTAAGCCAGCGCGTCCTAAATATTGCCCCATGGAGGTGAGATAGGCTCCCCACACAGCAAATTCAAGGAAGTTCATCACTATCAGACGAACCTTGAGAGAGTTATTTTTCATATATTATTCGTTATTGCTTTAAATCGTTTAGGGTGGAACGAAGGGATTCTTCTCCCATTTTCTCCACATACACCTTTCTCACAACGCCGCTTGCATCGCTCACATAAATACGTGGAATGGTGCGATTGGCGAAGAGTTGATAGACCGTTTTATCCGTCTGCGCAGAGTAGGGCAGGGTTAATGCATGTGCACTCCAATAATTTGCAACGCTGCTATCGGGCTCGGCCCTGCTAATACACACAAACTGCACGTCTGTCGCATAATCAGTGTAGACCTTTTGTAGGTCAGGAAGTTCGCGTTGACAGTCTTTGCAATCTGTATTGAAAAAGACAATCACGCTTGGCTTTCCTTGCAATTGGGCGTTACCTACCCACTCACCCGAGTGCAGTTGTACTCGGAACTCGGGTAATTTCTGCCCCACTGTAACTAGCTCTGCATTTTGTACCTCAGTCTCCAGTTTTCCAAGGCAAGAAGTGAGAATGAACAACGTTAATAGAAAAAGGAAATATTTAAAATTCATGGTGCAAATATACAAAAATTACATCTTTCTGTTGTCGCGACACCCCGCAAGTTTTCTCAGCCAGCTTATTGCTCGTTATTTATCCACTATCTTTATTATGTCGCCCTCTCTTGCTAGAGGCTTGAAATCTTTGCGATGCGCTTCAAGGTCTTCATGGGTGATTTTGTATATCTTTAAAGAGCGTGTTCGTGGATAGCGGTTGAAGAATGGGTCGCACGATGAATACCATTGGCATTCTTTTACATCGGGAATGCGAGGCAGCCTGTCCCATAACATGAAAAGTTGGGTTTTGCATGCAATGG
The DNA here is from genome assembly GCA_963656725.1 of Oribacterium sp. Lineage (GTDB taxonomy): Bacteria > Bacteroidota > Bacteroidia > Bacteroidales > Bacteroidaceae > Alloprevotella. The sequence goes on from CAVKKI010000237.1 coordinate 1,911, forward strand.
TGATGCCCAGTCTGTTGCCGCTTAGTTGGGTGATGCAGATAAGGTGTTGCCTAATTTCTACGTCTTTGCTCTCGTCGGTTAGTGTGCGCTTGTGCGCCACTTTCACATTTCGGCCAAAGCGCTCGTTAATCTCCTTCATTTTCGCTTTGAAGAGGTCACCGTGTGGACTGTTATCCTGCATCTGGTTCGAGAGAATCCAATAGTGAATCATCTCGTGAATGATGGTGTCTTCCATCATTTTTTCGGGCAGGTCGATGCTGGTGCTGATAACGAACTTAAAGTCGAAATAATGCCATGTGCGGTTGCTCTTTCTCTTTCGCTGCGATTTTATTGCACCAAGATAACTTCGGGCATTGATCAGTTCGAAAGGGAGTGGTTGTAGCTTTCCCTCAAACATCATTTGGTTATATTCGTTAAACTTTTGTTTGATATAATCGATTGTTGCTATCACTAGAAATAAGGGTTATGGCACACAATGCCGTGGATAATTTGAAATACACTTTTGTAACGGACGCAAAGCTCGAGACTTATTCTTCAATGCGCAGCTCAAGAGGCGTGTGGGTCATAGAGGCGATGACTTTTAGCATTTTGTAGGCATCCTTTGCTTGTGCAGGCAAGGTTAACCATTCGCCCGTTGACAACTGCGTTTGTCCGTTATACATTTTGATGGGTGTGAGCGTTCGCTTCTTTCCAAATTTGATGTCAATCTTTTTCACCTTATCGATGCCAATGTGTGCTATTGCTGCCATAAAGGCTTTTTGACTACCATCGCATAGAGTGAATCCGTCGGTAAAACTGACGTGTAGTTTTGCCTTTTTGGGTCTGGGCTTCCCTGCA
>CAVKKI010000237.1:2782-3577 GCA_963656725.1 Oribacterium sp.
CTTAGCTCAATAGCATCGAAACTGCCCATCTCAACGCGCAGATTTAGGGCGAGTTTGTCAGCAATCGTTCTTAATTGCATATATTTTTGCTTGGTGTCGCTCTGTGCCAACAAATACCATCCCTCTTTAATCTGTTTGGTCCATGAAGCATAACGTGGCACGATCTCGGTGGAAACCAAGGGTAAATGGTTAGCTTCCATTCCCAGTGCCGCCACGCGTTCCACCCCAATTTTGTTGATAACTTCAATCATGGTGTTTGTGGCGTTGCCGTAGCATAGTTCGGTGCCGTCGTCAAAGGTAACCTTAAGTCTTATTCTTTTGCTTCGTAAGCGTAACTCTTCATCGAATTTTGCCTCAGTATAAGTCGCCTTCTCATCGCGCGCATTGTTTTCCTCATTCGCATTTTTGGGGGAAGCAGTTGGGCTTTCCTTCAGCAGTGAATCGAAAAACGATTGCATATTAGGCTCTTTTGCTTCGGGCGTGGTGGATGTAGATGGAGTGTCTTCAAAATCCGAATCGTCGAAGAGCGACAATTGGCGATAGGTGGGGGCTTTCTTTTGAGGCATAGAAGAGGGGGCGTTGTAAAATAATAGAGAAAATGCAGAAAAGTAGAATGCGAACGAAAAAGTAAAGCAATTTTTGAAGATAGTGTTGTGGAAACACTTAATTTGAATGCTTCTTTTAATGTTGAATTCCTTCTTAAGCTCTCAGATTATTACGCAAATATACGAATAAAAGGTAAAAGATTTGGAGAAAGTAGGGTAGAATATAATCGATGTGGTCTTATGTATACCC
>CAVKKI010000238.1:0-3545 GCA_963656725.1 Oribacterium sp.
AAAACGTCAAAGATTTAAATCTGTAATTTAAAAGGCGGTAATTTATAGAACCACCCTAAATAATTTTGATTACCTACTTGTACATAGAATTTTATCTAAGTTCCTTATCTTATCTAACCAAGCCATTTATTAAAACAGCCAAAAATAGAACAGAAAAACAAATAAAAGTTCGTTTACTGTTCAAAACTTTACTATTTTTGCGGAATGATATTGGACTTAGAACATATAGGTAACATACCAGTCAGTACTTCGGTTATAGCTTCACTATTTACAAATATTGAGGCAGGAAATCAGAAAGTACGCAATCTTGAGGCGGCTCATAAGATTATCCGACTCAAGAGGGGGCTTTATGTAGTTGCTCCGAAAGTGTCTCATGTAGCCCTATCCACCGAACTGATAGCTAACCATCTTTATGCTCCATCGTATGTGTCGATGCAAACAGCTTTACGTTATTATGGTTTAATTCCAGAGGCTGTTTATACCACTCAGTCGATGACACTAAAACACTCTCGTAATTTTAACACTCCTGTAGGACGTTTTGAGTATAAGAACATGTTGCGAGAGGTTTTTCCCATCGGAGTCACATGCATCAAAATGCAGAGCTATGCCTTTTTGATGGCAACACCCGAAAAAGCACTCTGTGATTTAATCGCAAATTCTTCCAAGGTAAACTTACGCTATATAAAAGACGTTGAAATCTATTTGGAAGATGACATCCGAATGGAAATGGATGATTTCAAGAATATGGACATTAGTATATTTGAGCGATATGCTCAGGTTGGCAAAAAGTCTAAATCCATAGAAACATTAATCAAATATTTAAGGAAATGAGCACAAACGAAATATTCAATCAAATGCTTTCGGGCTATGACATAACTACAGAGCAGCAAAAGCGCAATGCTATCTTTGAGGTCAACCAACAGATAATCCTTGCAGGGCTTTACAATGGTGGCTTTTTCAATGTAGCTGCTTTTTATGGTGGAACTTGTCTGCGCATATTCCATGGATTGCAGCGTTTCCACTCCCGAGTCATTTTTTCCTCTTTCAAGAAAACTTTAGTGCAATGCATAAACCTTCTTTTCTAATCAGAGCCTCGCTCTTGTGTCTTATCTATATCATGTGCTTTTTCGCACCACTTAGCGCGCAAAATGCTGACTTTCATGTGGTGCCTCTGCCCAAAGAGGTGAAAAGCACGGCGGCGGGAACCTTCGAACTCACCGAACGCACCCTTATTTGCTATCCACAGGGCGACAAGGTGTTGAAGCGCCATGCCGAACTGCTAGCTAACTATGTGAAGCAAGCCACTGGCCTTACGCTCAACGTGATGAACCTTGCCGCACAGAAAGGATGCATTCGCTTGACCCGAGCCATGCGCTCTGCCAACCCCGAAGCCTACACCATTCGGGTAAACAGCGACATTATTCTCATTGACGGAGCGAGCGAAGCTGGCAGCTTCTACGGACTGCAAACCTTTCGCAAAGCTCTGCCACAAGGCGTGACGCAGCGAGTGGGCATACCCGCCACCGAGGTGAAAGACTATCCACGCTTCAGCTACCGAGGCGCACACCTCGATGTGGCTCGCCATTTCATGACGGCCGACTCTGTGAAACGCTTCATCGACCTGCTCGCCTTGCACAACATCAACCGCTTTCATTGGCACCTGACCGACGACCAAGGGTGGCGCATAGAAATAAAAAAATACCCTTTGCTCACGCAAAAGGGCGCTTGGCGCGAACAAACCACCATTGGGCATAATTCCGGTCACTTCGATGGCAAACGACACGGTGGCTTTTACACGCAGAAGGAAATTAAAGACATTGTGAAATATGCCGCCGAGCGTTACATCACCATCATTCCCGAAATCGATATGCCCGGACACATGCAAGCAGCCCTCTCAGCCTACCCCGAATTAGGCTGCACGGGTGGCCCCTACAAAGTGTGGCAAGAATGGGGCGTGACCGACAGTGTGCTCTGTGCCGGCAACGACCGCACACTGCGCTTCATCGACGACGTGCTCGATGAGGTGGTTAAACTCTTCCCCTCTACCTATATTCACGTGGGGGGCGACGAGTGCCCTAAAACGGAGTGGAAACGCTGCGCGAAATGCCAGGCACGCATTCAAACGGAACATTTGCAGGCCGATGGCCAACACACAGCCGAAGAGCGATTGCAAAGCTACTTCATTCGGCATGCCGAACAACACCTCAACAGCTTGGGCCGACAAATGATTGGTTGGGACGAAACGCTTGAAGGCGGACTCGCCCCCAATGCCACCGTGATGTCGTGGCGCGGCGAAGGCGGAGGCATAGAGGCAGCTCGGCAAAAGCACAACGTGATTATGGCGCCCAACACCTACCTCTATTTCGACTACTACCAAAGCGCCGACAAAGCCCATGAACCCGAAGCCATTGGCGGCTATTTACCTCTAGTGCACGTTTATAGCTACGAGCCAATGCCCCGCTCGCTCACCCCCGAAGAGCAGAAATACATCATTGGGGTGCAGGCCAACCTCTGGACGGAGTACATCCCCACCTTCCGCCAAGTGGAATATATGGAACTGCCCCGCATGGCGGCTTTGAGCGAGGTGCAATGGTGTGCCCCCGAGCAGAAAAACTATTCCGCCTTTCTCGACCGCTTGCAGCGACTGGTCGATGTGTATCGTCACGAGGGCTACAACTATTCAAAGGTTGTCTACAACGTCAACCTATCCCTACAAACCGATACCGCCCGACACTGCATCGTGGCCACGCTTTCCACCATCGATAACGCCGCCATTCGCTACACGCTCGATGGCACAGAACCCACCGCCTCGTCGCCCCTCTACAGCGCTCCGCTTCGCATCACGCAGTCGGCCACACTGCGTGCTGCCGCTTTCCGCAATTGGGGACGCACACCCGAGGTGAGCCAAACGTTTAGCTTTAATCGTGCCACGGCACGTCCCATTCGCTTGTTGCAGCAGCCACACCCCGCCCAAGTGTATGCCGGCCCTACACTCTTGGTGGACGGGCTCACCGCCCCCGACACCAATTACGCCTCAGGCCATTGGATAGGCTTCTGCGGCACCGACCTAGAAGCCCTCATCGACTTGCAGCAATCGCAGTCTATCACCTCTCTCAGTCTAAACACTTGTGTGGAGAAGGGTTATTGGATTTTCGATGCCCGCTCCATCAGCCTCTACGGCTCAACCAACGGCACCGATTTTTCTTTGATTGCTCGAGAAGAGTATCCAGCCCTAACAGAATCATCGCCCAACCAAATTAACCACCATAGCCTTCGCTTCGCCCCCTCCACTGTGCGTTATGTAAAGCTCGTTGTCGAGAGTGAGCATCAGCTGCCGCAGTGGCATCCCGGCAAGGGCAATCCCGCCTTCGTCTTCGTTGACGAAATCTGCATAGAATAAAAAGGCAGACGAATTTATTTCGGCAAAAACGTTGCATATATAAAATAAAACACGTAATTTTGCACCTACAAAATTCCATAGGCCCCGTGCCTCACAGTGGAATCGGACTTGTAGCTCAGTTGGTTAGAGCAACAGACTCATAATC
>CAVKKI010000239.1:0-3514 GCA_963656725.1 Oribacterium sp.
GCAAAGCCCGCTTGGCAACGCTTATTTGTTATGATAGGCGGTGTTTTAGTAAACTTTGTTCTCGCCTTCATCATCTATTCCGCGGTACTTTTCACTTGGGGAGAGACGTTCATCCCAATGAAAGACATGTCTTATGGTTTCAAATACAACGAACAAGCTCTACAATTAGGATTTAGAGACGGAGATATTCCTTTAAGAACAGAGAGTCAAACATTTGAAAAATTTGACGGGAACGTTTTTCGAGATCTTAGCGAAGCCAATAAGGTAACAGTATTACGCAACAAAAAAGAAGTCACAATTGCGCTTCCTGGCGACCTTAACATGCTGGAAATGATAAAGCAACAACCTCGCTTCATAGAGCCTCTCGTTCCTTCCGTAGTTGATAGCGTAGTTCCCCTAAGCCCTGCAGCAAAAGTTGGGATTAAGGAAGGAGACAAGATTATAGGTTTTAATGGAAAAAGTCTCCACACGGTTAACGAATTTAATGTGGTTCGTGCCACAATAGATGATGTTTTACAAACTGCCTCAAAAGCAGATAGCACGCGCCTGCGTAAAGCAACACTTATTGTGCAACACCCCAACCAAGCGATAGACACACTATCTCTAACACTCACTCCCGAGTACACACTGGGCATAGCTTGGCACAATCCATTATTAAGCGACTATAAGTCCGTTACACAAAAATTCGGTTTACTTGAATGCATACCTGCAGGTTTCACACATGGATGGAAAGTGCTTGTAGGATATGTTGATGACCTAAAATATCTATTCACTTCAGACGGAGTGAAAAGTGTAGGTTCATTTGGAGCTATTGGAAATCTATTCCCCACTACATGGGATTGGTGTCGATTCTGGGAACTTACCGCATTTATCTCACTAATGTTGGCATTTATGAATATATTGCCTATTCCTGCGCTCGATGGTGGACACGTTTTATTCTTACTCTTCGAGGTTATAACTCGTCGCAAACCGAGCGATAAGTTTATGGAACGAGCACAAGCTATAGGCATGACTCTCCTACTTTTGCTAATGGCATATGCCATTTTCAATGATTTTAGAAATTTCTTGTTTTAATAAGTAAGCTTACCCATACTTCTTATTGGGTAATACTTGAGAAGAAGTAACCTTACGCCCCACCAATTCTAACTAGGTTATCATACAGCCGCCATGCACATTGTCTTTCATACTATGTGCATGGCGGTTTTATTGAACCATTCTATTAGCGGAATCTGTTTCTCAGCACAGAAGTCGTACAAGAATCAATTCGTGTACGTAAGGCCAATTATAATAAAAATAAAAGAAGAATACTCCTAGATTGCGCACATAAAAAAGCCTCACGTGCATTTTTTTACAATGAAACACTTTTTATTATTATAAAATGCTTACCTTTGCTTGCAAAATTAACCTAGATGAATGTGCAATTTCATATGATAATGGATGCATATTCACTCAACAAATAGAATAATGGGTATATTACAAGACAGATTATCAAAGTACACCCTCCCCCAAGAATATAAGGCTAAGGGCGTATATCCTTATTTCCGCGCCATTGAAGGCAAGCAAGGAACTGAAGTTGAGATGGGCGGACATCACGTTTTAATGTTTGGCTCAAATGCCTACACTGGTCTTCCTGGAGATGAACGCATCATCCAAGCTGGCATTAAAGCCATGGAAAAATATGGTTCTGGTTGTGCCGGCTCACGATTTCTTAATGGTACTCTTGATCTTCATTTACAATTAGAGAAGGAACTTGCTGAGTTTGTTGGAAAAGATGATGCCCTATGTTTTTCTACAGGTTTCACTGTAAACTCAGGTGTTATTCCAGCACTTACAGGACGTGAAGACTTCATTATTTGCGATGACCGCGATCACGCTTCTATTGTTGATGGTTGCCGTTTGTCATTCTCTAAGCGATTGAAGTATAAACACAACGATATGGCTGATTTGGAGCGACAACTTCAAAAATGCACGCCTGAATCCGTTAAATTGATTGTGGTTGACGGAGTGTTCTCCATGGAGGGTGATTTAGCGAATCTTCCCGAGATTGTTAAGTTGAAACACAAATATAATGCTACTATTCTTGTTGATGAAGCACACGGACTAGGTGTGTTCGGTCGTCAAGGACGTGGTGTATGCGACTATTTTGGTCTAACAGATGAGGTAGACTTAATCATGGGTACTTTCAGTAAATCGCTTGCCTCTATTGGCGGCTTTATTGCAGCTGATGAAAGCATAATTAACTGGCTACGTCATAACGCCCGTACTTATATTTTCTCCGCTTCAAACACCCCTGCTGCAACTGCATGTGCATTAGAAGCATTGCACATCATTCAAAATGAGCCCGAACGTATTGAAGCCTTATGGGATGTTACGCGATATGCATTGAAGCGTTTCCGTGAAGAAGGATTTGAAATAGGTGAAACTGAATCCCCCATCATTCCTCTTTACGTACGCGACACAGAAAAGACCTTTGTGGCTACGGCCCGTGCATTCGATGCAGGAGTTTTCATAAACCCTGTGATTCCCCCAGCATGTGCTCCCCAAGACACATTGGTACGTGTTGCTTTAATGGCCACTCATACTAAAGAGCAAGTAGACAGAGCTGTTAAAGCATTAGCCGAAGTATTCCGCAAGTTGGATATTATTAAATAATAATGCCCCAAAACAAAAAAATAAGTTCCACAAGTTTAGATTAGCAAAACTTGTGGAACTTCTTTTTTTAAGAAATGAGCTACAACAAATCCCTCGCATTAATAAATCGACTGTATTTGCGAAAGTTTTGTTATGATATGAGAAGGCAAAGACTCATCGTAATCTTTTTCTTCCCACTCTTTTCCTTTAAACCAAACGGTTTGACATCCGATGCTATGAGCTGGCATAATATCCTTCCCATAGCTATCACCTACTGCGACACAATCTGCTGGAGATGAATTAGCAGCGTCAACGCCTAGTTGCCAAATTTCAGAACTCGGCTTGCGAACGCCAACAACTGCACTCTCTATTATTTCATTAAAATAGTGGATAATTCCATAGGATTGTAAAACCGCATGCAAGTTGCCATAGAAATTAGAAACCATCACTAACTTGTATTTGTTTTTGAGGTAATCTAATGTCTGCGCAGAGGTTCGCACCTGTGAATGAGCGAAATTATCGCAATAAGAAGCTAAACTATCCACGAGTCTTTTTCGTGCAGATGCCATAGGAAAAGAAAGGACATTCAATTCATTCTCTAGCGATGACACTTGTATCTCAATTTTTTTTTCCAATAAAACTCTAAAATTATCCTCTGGCATAATTATACGCTCACGTGCTAAAGTTCGTTCACCTTTTACATAAGCATGGCGCAATTGAGGCTCTTCTATAGCTAATCCTTGCTGGAGATAAGCTTGTTGAAACACATAGAACCAATGAGTGGCTGCCGTATCAAGCGTTCCACCATAATCGAATAAGAAAGACTTCAACATATTTGCAACTAAGGTTTTAAGTTGTGTATTTACATTCTATCGGCAGAAAC
>CAVKKI010000240.1:0-1612 GCA_963656725.1 Oribacterium sp.
TTTAATGTTATGTTAATAATGTTGTTAAATCGGTGAGTGAGTTAAGAGAAAAGCAAGGGGAGAGCGCACAAAGCAGGCTATCGTAGTTCTTCTTCACTAGAAACAAAGCCATAGATGCTTATAGCTTATTGTCACGATGTGAATGTGAAAACGAAAAGTGTTTTGTGACTCAGCAGCTCTAGCTGCTCCAACCCCTGTAATCAAACGAGAAGCATACGCAAAGCGAGACTGGCTTGTGCCAGACGAAAAATCCGCATCGGCAAGGATATAGGGCGACCTTGACGTGCGGACACGAAAAATCAGCGGGAGGACACGCTTGTCCGCCGCGCAGAGATGATTTTTACCAGTTGTGCATCCCGAAGACACACTCACATAGCAGCCCTTATTCACGTTGTTTCGTCTTTTTACGTGTGCAAAGGTAATGCAAACCGCACGCACAGCAAAGGTTTTTTCATAGAAATTCCGAAGTTTTTCTCCTCATCCGTGCATTGCACACCTCTATTCCTGTTTTTTCAAAGCATGTGCACTACCTAGGGATGGAAGGAATGAGAATTATTGCGAGACTTTTTGGGTTTAGTACATACCACTTTCCAGCAAGTCTATAGTCGATGCCCAACAAACAGACACAAAGAAGAAGGGGGAGAAGCACGCAACTCCTCCTCCCTTATAAGTAGGTAATCAAAAAAAATTGAAAAGACCGAACTTACATAGTGAGCCTTTATTTATATCTCATCCACTTCACCATCTCTTTTATCGTTGGTTTTTTACCATACATCAAGATGCCGATGCGATAGATGCGGCCGCTTATCCACACAAGAACCAGAGAGGTGGCGAAAAGCAGAGAAAGAGAGAGAACTTCTTGCCAAAGGGGCACATTAAAGGGGATGCGCACCATCATCACAATGGGCGAGGTAAGCGGGAAGATGGAGGCCCAAAAAGCCAAGGGACCGTTGGTGTTTTCTATCGATCCCATAGCGGCATAGATGCCGAACATCATAATAAGCACTACGGGGCCCATAAACTGTGAGGAGTCTTGCTGTTCATTGACAGAAGCTCCCACCGCAGCAAAGAAGGAGGCATAGAGCAAATAGCCACCGATGAAGTAGAGCACAAAGCAAATGGTCATTTCAGCATAAGGCAAATTACTCAAAGCTGCAAACAACTCTTGCGCCGGACTTTGAGCAGCCATGGCAAGATCGGCTTGTGCGCTCATGGCTGTGGAGGTGAGCAGGGCCGACTGTGACATCTCGGGAGAAGAAAGTCCGAAAACAAAACCCACGGAGGTTATAATAACGGCCAGCATAATGCCCCAAATGGCTATTTGCACCATCCCCACCATGGCTACACCAATAATTTTACCCATCATCAGTTCGAAGGGTTTAACGCTCGACACCATGAGTTCTACAATGCGATTGGTTTTCTCCTCCATCACGCTTTGCATCACCAAGGCGCCATAAGTCAACACAAACAAATAGATAAGGAAGGTGAGCAAAAAGGCGGCGCCCATAGCGACATTCACGTCAGAAGAAGAACTTTTTCCATCGGCCGTGCGCTTCATAGTGTTAACGCTGACGTTGGTTTGCACCTCGTCGATAATCTGCTTGATTTGGGG
>CAVKKI010000240.1:1622-3506 GCA_963656725.1 Oribacterium sp.
GATTTGGGGAATGCCCGTGGCTTGCAATTTTTGTTCACGCACGCTCTCATTCAGCAAGTTTTCTACATAGCTTTGCAATGTCAACAGCACTTCGTTGGGCGAATAAATGGTTACAGCCTTGGCGCTTTGCAAGGGGTCGGCTTGAATGTCGACCACCGCCTCAAAACGTGACGTATCGGCATAGAGCGCATTGTCGTTGGCATTGGCTATGGGTTCGAAACGATAGGAAGCATTGCTTTTAAACAGGGCGACGTATTTTTGGGTGTGGTCGGCCACAGCAACCACCTTTTGTCCTTCATCGCCCTTAATGCTAGCTAGCCAAATAGGCACAAACACGATGGCGGCAAAGAGAAAGGGCATAAGGAGGGTGAGCAAGATGAACGACTTTTTCTTGACACGAGTGGTGAACTCTCGGACTACAATCAAACGAAGGTTGCGCCAAAAGCTATTCTGATGGGATAGGTTTGTTTTAAGGTTCATGAGAAATGAGAAATGGGAAATGAGAAAAAATAAGGACTTTTATGAAACGCGCTACACGGCCCGCTGTGAATTAGGCGCAACCACCTTCAAAAAGATTTCTTGCATAGTGGGTAGTTTTTCGCTAATAGAACGAGGATTGCACACAGAGGCCAACAGAGCAAAAAATTCGCTATTGTCCATTGCCTTGGGCTTTTGCAGAGTGTAAAGGTTTAGGCCATTCGTCTTTTCTTTTGAGAGAATGGTGAAGGTATCGGCATCGCCTTGCAAGTCGACAGCGTCAGTAAGCAGTTCGTAAACGCCCGTGCGGAAGCGATTGCGCACTTCGTTCACATTTCCCGACAACACCACCTGAGCATGATCAATCAAAGCGATTTCATCGCACACCTCCTCCACCGAGGCCATGTTATGAGTGGAGAAAATCACAGTGTGGCCTTTGTCGCGCAATTCTAATATTTCGCGTTTCAGCAATTCGGCATTCACAGGGTCGAACCCCGAGAAAGGTTCGTCGAAAATAAGCAAGGGGGGCTCGTGAAGCACGGTGATAATGAACTGCACCTTTTGCTGCATGCCCTTTGAGAGTTCCTCGAGTTTGCGACTCCACCATTGAGTGATGTTAAACTTCTCAAACCAATAAGCCAACCGCTCGGTTGCTTCTTTCTTCGACAAGCCCTTGAGTTGCGCAAGATAAATAGCTTGCTCGCCCACCTTCATTTTTTTATAAAGTCCACGTTCCTCGGGCAAATAACCAATGTGTTGCACGTCGGTTGTTTGGAAGGGACGCCCGTTGAAAAGCACCTCTCCACTGTCGGGAGCTGTAATGCGATTGATGATGCGGATGAGAGTGGTTTTACCAGCTCCATTGGGGCCGAGTAGTCCGAAGATTTTGCCTTTCGGCACGTTAATGCTCACGTCATTAAGAGCCGTGTGGGCCGAAAATTGTTTTGTGACGTGACGCACTTGTAAGAAGAATTCGTTTTCCATAAATTATTCTCTTTGAGTTTTTTTTAATAACAAAACCACTTCAAATTCTACAGGGTTATTCTAATTAAATCAGAATTTTTAGTAAACTTTCAGAAATAATTTTATAGGTGATTTTCCATCGCTCCATTTATTATTGCCATAATGGTTCATTTTCCCAACCAACAGGAAAGCCGAGGGCTACTCTATCTATTTCTGGAAACATAGCAAATAGTTTGTTCATCTTATCCAGCATATCGTTGCTTGGAGATATGATGTTAAGAAAATACTTGTTGACACACATGTCAAAATAAACTTTCAATGGGTCTGTCGCCAAAGTAATCCATGGACGTGACATTATGATTGGCATCGTAGCACGAATAGAAAACACTCTATTCCAAATGCGAGTATGATGACAACATGAGTTTCGTGTCACAGTGATAATGG
>CAVKKI010000241.1:0-3493 GCA_963656725.1 Oribacterium sp.
CCTGCCGAGCAAACGCTCAGCGGGGCTTTTTCGTTTTTCGCTAGCGCAAGCACTTTTGAGCGCGTCAGTGGGGGCGACGCGGCCCGCGTCGGCGCAAGTGGCGAGCAAGTAGCAACGCTAGCACTTGGGGGGCGACGCGTCCCGCGTCGGGGCTAGAAGCAATTCAAGAAGCAATTTAAAAAACATCCAAGAAACATCCAAGAAACATCCAAGAAGCTCCTCCAAAAGCATCTTCTAAATTTCCCCATTCCATCATTCTCTAATTTATTCTTCCCATTTGAAATCCAAAGCTTTCCATAACCAAATAATCCCAGCACTCACTTTGTTATCTAAAGCATAAGTCGTAAATTTGCAATTTCTTAAGAGTTGAAAGCAAAATTTTTGCTGAGAGAACTTTTTGCTACCAAATTATGAAATCGTTTATTTATTGCATTACGCTCGTTGTTCTGCTGCCGCTTATGGCCTCATGCAAACACAAGTCTAGTGAGGCGTTGAGCGATGAGAGCGTAGAAGATAGCTTGATTGAAAAATCTGACTTGCCTTCAGCCGATGAAATCAGTTCGCTGCTCGATTCGGCTAAGCAAGAAAAGTCTGTGGTGCCTGAGCGCTGCAAGGGATTGCGTATCTACGTGTCGAAAACAACGATGCATCTTTATGTAGTCAATGAAGCCGATAGCGTGGTGTTTACTTGCGGCATTGCTTGCGGCATACGCCGAGGTAACAAAACTGAAAAGGGAGATTACAAAACCCCTGAAGGGAAATTTCATATTTCAGGTATTTTCAATAGTACGGACTGGATACACCACACTCGCGATGGCCGAGACGTGAAAGGTTGCTACGGTCCGCATTTCTTGCGCCTAGCTACGGGTCGTTTGGGTGGAATTGGTATTCATGGCACGAATTCGCCTGGAAGCATCGGAAAACGGGCTTCAGAAGGCTGCATTCGAGTGAATAGCGCTAATATCATTACGCTCTATAAACAATACGCTTACAATGGTATGCCTGTGGAGGTTTCTGCTGAAGGGGCTCCTCTGCCACAATTCAAAGGCTTGCCCGAGCAACCTGCTAGTTCTTCTGCTGAAGAAAAAACTTCTTCTTCAAAAAACGAAGTGAAGAGCAGTGCCGACACGGTAAAAGCGCACACCGCTGTGCGTGAGCAGGAAACCAAAAACGAAGAACTTGAGCCTGAAAGGCATCGGGTGGAAGCGGATACACTTTTTGATTAATCTGCACGATTAATCTAAATATGTGCGGATTTTCCTACAAAAAGCGTTTGTTGTAAAAAAATACATTAAAGTATTTGGCGTTTACAGAATTTCTTGCTAAATTCGCAAGCGTTGGTTCAGAATGGCAAAAATGTTCATTCACGTTTTGACTTTTTGTTCGTCCCTCGTATGGATGTTTCAAAACGAATTTGCCATGTTAGAGTCCAAGAAAAACAAACGTGTGTAATGAAAATATCAATAAAGAAATGTGCTGCCTGTGTAGCATTAGGTCTTAGTTCCATCTTCACGATGAGCGCACAAGACATTATGCCTAGTCAGGTGCAAAAAGCAGAAAACATAGTCAGAGAAGTTGCTCCCGTGGTTAGTCTTCAGCAAATGGAGGCACAAACCACAACCACTAGCACTAGTGTAGGTTTTAATGCCAGCTTTGGCGAGAGTGTGGTGCAAACTGCTCTTCAATATCTAGGTGCAAGCTATCGCAGTGGAATGACAGGGCCTTACGCATTCGATTGTTCTGGTTTTACAAGCTATGTTTATGGAAAGCAAAATGTGTCCATCCTTCGTAGTTCGCGCTCACAATACACTCAAGGCACTCCCATCGGTTGTGTTAATGACCTAAAGAAAGGCGATCTCGTTTTCTTTAAAGGGCGTTCTAGTTCGGGCGTAGGTCATGTGGGCATTGTGATGGACGTGGATCCTTCGGGAAATAACTTCAAATTTGTGCATGCTTCGCTCAAAGGTGTGAAAGTTTCCAGCTCAGACGAACCTTATTACAGTCGTCGATATGTCGGCGCTCGTCGCATCGTTGAAAACTAAAGCAATAAGAAAGCACAAAGTTTTCCTCCCCTCCTTATCTATTAAAAGAAAATTCCTGATTTTTTGAAGAAGACGTTACAACTAGTTTGCGCTTTATGTTGCAGCCTTTTCGCTGCAGCGCCAGCACAAACGCAATCAAAAAACGCTACCATAGCGCTTACTGGCGACATTATGATGGGCACGACCTATCCGTCAGTACAATTGCCGCCCCAAGAAGGGCGACAATTGTTCGTTGATGTAGCTCCCCTTCTTCGCTCGGCTGATATTGCGGCTGGAAATCTTGAAGGAACCCTCTGTGATGGAGGAAATACGCACAAAAAAATATCAAAAATCTGCTACGCCTTTCGCACGCCTACTAGCTTTGCCGAACGACTAAGCGAGGCGGGATATGATTTCTTGAGCATGGCTAATAACCATGCTCGTGATTTTGGCGAAGAGGGCATTCGTAGCACTATGTCGTGCCTCGACCGCATCGGCATAAAATACGCTGGTATCAAAAACTATCCCGAACAGGCTATTTTGCAAAAGAATGGCATCACCTACGGATTTTGTGCCTTCGGACATAATGACTACACCCTGCGACACCAAGACTTGGATGAAGTGCGACGCATCATCACCCAACTTGTCAATCAGTGTGATGTGGTAATTGTTTCATTTCATGGAGGCGCTGAAGGCGCAGCCAAGGCACGTTTGCCCTACGGAAAGGAGGTGTTTTGTGGCGAGGATAGGGGCAGCCTACGCGAATTTGCTCATTTTTGTGTAGATGCCGGAGCCGACATAGTTTATGGTCACGGTCCTCACGTGGTGCGTGCGCTCGAACTTTATAAAGAGCACCTCATTGCTTATAGTTTAGGCAATTTCTGCACTCCTTACGGCATTAATCTTGGCGGAATTTCAGGCTATGCCCCCCTTCTGGAAGTGAAAATTCACGGAGACGGTCGTTTCCAAAGCGGAAAAATCCACTCTTTTATTCAACATCGTGGAGTGGGACCACGTATGGATGCCAACCACGCCGTGGCGAAAGAAATGAAAAGGCTTACGCAGCTCGATATTCTCAATCATAATCTTCTTGTGTCGGAGGACGGAACCCTCGCTCGCAACACAAAGTAATTCCCTTTTAAAGCATTTCAATAAATCATTCACAAAATTGCGTAAAACACATTCAATAGCGCTGATTTAATTAAAAATCAGAGCGAATGTTTGTGTGTGCTAAAATAATTGCGTAATTTTGCAACCCGAAACGAGTGACTTCTCGCTTATTCGTTTCCAACAGTCGCCACCACTAAGTGGCGAATCACCAAAGAAATTAAGTAAAAACAAAATAAATCATCACAAAAATGATCGTAGTACCGGTTAAAGAGGGTGAGAACATCGAACGCGCCCTTAAGAAATTCAAGAGAAAATTCGAAAAAACAGGTGTTGTAAAAGAACTCCGTGCCCGTCAACAATTT
>CAVKKI010000242.1:0-3491 GCA_963656725.1 Oribacterium sp.
CCCACTCATTGCTCAATACTCCCAAGCCCAAAGACAATAGCGAAGAAGTAAGCCACTTTACCCAATGTTTATGGGACCAAAAAGATAACACTAGTAAGCAAGAAAATGACTCCATCCTACGCGAAAAAAATTTTCAACCTGCTTTCAATACCGACCATCTGCTCTTCAGTTTTCAGTTAAATCCACACTCGCAAGCCGTGGGCACAGCATCTGCTACCATCACCCAACAATACTACCCTAACGACCGATTAAATTACTCGCGCACTCCCACTCCCGACATGGGATGCTACCAACACCAAGAGGTTGAAATCAAACAAGAATAATAATTTTTTCCCCCTCAAAAAATGTATACAATTATCCATGCAATCGTATGGCTGCTCTCACGTCTTCCGCTACGAATCCTCTACATACTCTCCGATGGACTATATTGCCTCGTCTACCACGTGGCGAAATACCGTCGGGATGTGGTACGAAGCAATCTCCAAACATCCTTTCCCGATCGTTCTAAAACCGAAATAAAGCAAATAGAAAAACGTTTTTATTCTTTTTTCTGCGACTATATCGTGGAAACTATCAAGCTACTCACCATATCGCCCCAAGAGATTACCCATCGAGTGAAATTCGAAGGAGTAGAAGAAATGGTCAATACATTAAAAGGAAAACAAAAAAACTTTGCCTTCATCTATCTCTCACATTATGGCAATTGGGAGTGGATTGCTTCCCTCGCTCTACACATCCACCAAATCGACCCTAAAATCACAGCTGGACAAATCTACCACCCCTTACGCAACAAACAATTCGATCAACTTTTTCTAAATATCCGAAGTCGATTCGAAGGCGAAAACATTCCCATGAAGGATTCCCTTCGCTACATCATCAACAAACGACGCAATAAGCAACCCACCATCATCGGATTCATTGCCGATCAAGCCCCCAAATGGAATAGCATTCACCATTGGACTCCATTTCTCAACCACAACACACCCGTATTCACAGGTACTGAACAACTAGCCAAACAAGTAGATGCTATTATCTTCTATGCCAAAGTAGAACGCTCCAAAAGAGGATACTACAAATGCCACATTCACCCAATGACCGATATTCCCAATGCATACCCTAACTTTCAACTTACCGACCAATATTTCCAACTGCTCGAAGAAACCATACAAGTTCAACCAGCCTTTTGGTTATGGAGCCACAAACGATGGAAACGAACCTATGAGGAATATCTTGAACGACAAAAAAACATAAAAACTTCTTCCAAACGAACAACTTAAAAAGAAAAGCAATAACTTTGCTTCAAATACGCAAAATCGATTAGCAAATAACATGGAAATCAGTATTATCGGCTCAGGCAATGTGGCCACTCATTTCGCAAAGTCTCTGCGACAAGTAGGTAATAGCATCGTGGCAATCTATAGTCTACACCAAAGCCACGCTCAAAAGTTAGCCGATCAAATTGATTGTCCTATAGCAACGAATAAACTAGATGAGTTGCCTCAATCTCAACTCATTCTCTTTGCTATAACCGACGATGTTCTAAGCCAAACAGCACAAGAACTTTTACGAATAAATCCTTCAAGTAAACAAGCGCTATGGGTGCATACTGCTGGATGTATGCCACTCAGCATCTTTCCTAGAAATGTAGAAAAAGGTGTAATCTATCCTCTAATGACCCTAAGCAAAGATTGCGTTTCCCCCTACACCGTGCCTCTCTTTATTGAGGCCGACAACGAGAAAAACTTACAAATCCTCAATATCATCGCTCAGCAAATTTCGCCCAAAGTCACCCCTATAAGCAGCCAACAACGACAAACGCTCCATCTTGCAGCCGTCTTCGCCAACAACTTTACCAACCATTGTTATGCAATCGCCTACGAGCTGCTTCAAAAAGCACGCATTGATCCACAATTTCTAGTGCCCATAATCAACGAGACAACCCAAAAACTACAATATCTCAGCCCGTTACAAGCACAAACAGGACCCGCTGTGAGAAACGACCAAAATGTGATAAACAAACATCTAGCACTGCTCAATGACCACCTCGAGTTTCAAAACATCTACCAACTCATGAGCCAAAGCATCCTACAATTACAAATAAATAAAACCACGAAAAACTCCAATGATTAACTACAATCTAAAAAACATCCGAGCACTAGCCTTCGACGTTGACGGAGTACTCAGCACCAACAATGTCACCCTACTCGAAGATGCAGCACAACCATGCCGCACCGCTAACATCAAGGATGGTTACGCACTACAACTAGCCGTAAAAAGTGGATTACACATTGCCATTATCACTGGCGGTAAAAGTCAAGCGGTTAAAAAAAGATATGAAGCACTAGGTATAAACGATATATTTTTAGGAACTTCTATCAAAATCAAAAAGTTTAATGAGTGGGTAGCCCACAAAGGAATCCAAGTTCAAGAAGTCCTTTACATGGGCGATGACATCCCCGACTACGAAGTGATGAAAGCATGCGGATGTTGTTGCTGTCCAACAGACGCAGCACCTGAAATAAAAAAAATAGCCACCTACATCAGTCCACAAAAGGGAGGAGAAGGATGCGTGCGCGACGTCATTGAACAAGTTCTAAAAGCTCAAGGATATTGGATGACCAATGCCAAAGCATTCGGATGGTAACCTTCACACTTTCCTCTAAAATAATAGAACAAAATTAATACACCATGCTTGAGAATCTAAACAAATACAAAATAGTCCTTGCCAGTAACTCACCACGAAGAAAAGAACTCTTGCAACGTATGGGCATCAACTTCAAAGTTAGAACACTTTACGGAATCGATGAAAGCTACCCCGAAAGTCTAAAAGGTGAAGACATCGTTTGCTATATTTCAAGAAGCAAAGCCAACGCTTACCGAAGTTCTATGGCGTCTGACGAACTACTCATCACAGCCGACACCATAGTCTACGTTGCAGGCGAAGTTATGGGAAAGCCCAAAAGCGCAGAACAAGCTAAAGAAATGCTACACAAACTCTCTGGTAAAACCCATCAAGTAATAACAGGAGTAACCATCGTCACCGCAGAACGAACTGAAAACTTCGGAGTCACAAGTCGAGTAAAATTCGCAGAAATAACTGACGAAGAAATTAATTTCTACGTTGACAATTATTTACCCTTTGACAAAGCTGGAGCCTATGGTATTCAAGAATGGATAGGCATTGTTGCTGTAGAAGAAATTCAAGGAAGCTATTTCAACGTTGTAGGTCTACCAGTACAACGTCTCTACCAAAAGCTTAAAACCTTCTAGCACAATCCCTTATGATTAAACTCTATTCAAAAAACAACCCACACGAACGCATCGAGCAAATCGTCAATCTTCTGCGCAATGGTGGAGTAATTATCTACCCTACCGAAACCACCTATGCATTAGGTTGTCATGCAATGAAAGAACGAGCCGTAGAACGTATCTGCCGCATTCGTGGTATCAACCCCAACACGCACCCTTTATCACTAATATGCTACGACCTC
>CAVKKI010000243.1:0-3490 GCA_963656725.1 Oribacterium sp.
ATTATTTCATCAAATCGGTTACGAAGGGAAGAAGAGCCAAGTGGCGGGCACGCTTAACGGCTTGTGCTACACGACGTTGAAACTTCAAAGAAGTGCCAGTGATGCGACGGGGAAGAATCTTGCCCTGTTCGTTCAAGAACTTCTTCAAGAATTCAGGATCCTTGTAGTCAATATACTTGATACCGCTCTTCTTGAAACGGCAATACTTTTTCTTTTTAACGTCCACTGTGGGCGGGGTCAGATAACGGATTTCAGATTGTGCTTGTGCCATTTTTTAGTCCTCCTTCTTGTTAAACTTGTTACGACGCTTTGCTGCATATTCAGCTGCGTACTTTTCGTTTTTGATTGTGAGATAGCGAATGATGCGCTCGTCACGACGATAAGCTACTTCGAGTTTAGCTACAACCTCAGGAGCAGCGGTAAACTCAATAAACTCGTAAAAGCCTGTGGACTTTTTCTGAATGGGATAAGCCATCGTTTTCAGGCCCCACTCTTCTTCATTGATAATCTCAGCGCCAGCAGCGGTAAGAATACCTTTGAACTTTTCGACCGTTTCCTTCATCTGTTGGTCAGACAAAACGGGAGTCATAATGAAAACGGTCTCGTACTGATTCATCATAATGATTTTAATGAATTAATAGGGTTTTCGTTGCAAAATTGCGGTGCAAAATTACGCATTCTATTTTTAACACACAAGCAATTTGGTGAATTATTAGGCAACTAGTGCACATTCTTCGCCTAATTGATAGTTATTTTACACGAAAAACACTCAAGACGTTGTGCTTTAATCACTCGCTCGCCTATTCTTTTCAAATATATAATGGGAAATAACCGCTTGCATTCGGTTATTTCCCATTCCATTCTAGCCTATGGCTATTTTATGTTCAACTTTGATTTTACGAAATCAATTTCGTAAGTTGGAACATCCTTCCCTATACTTTCTTGTGCATTTGATGAGTTTATCTTTGATGCCCCTTTATTCGTTTTAAAGAAATGTTCAATTCGGCTAAAATGTTCTTGAGGAACCAAATCATCCAATTGCACATTTCCTTCTCCTTTGTCGTACCACATTTCCAAGTGAACAAAAATGGTGCGACGACTCAATTCACGCAGTTGTGCAATATCGTCGATTGTTTTCCCTTCGTGATAAAGACGCAAGGTGGTGTCTTGTGAAGATTCGCCAGGGCGCTCTATCACATCCACTGCCTCTACATCTTCCACTTTATCCTCAGCTTTGTCTTTAAGATACTGCGAGATAATCTGCAATATTTCTTTTCCATATTTTTCAAGACTTACTTTGCCAAAATTGGGAACTTTAGCCAAAGTGGACAAATCTGTGGGGGCATAATTTGCCATAACAATCATCGATTTGGTTTGGAGCACGCTATAGGCTGGAATTTCCAAATCGCGAGATTTTTGCAAACGCCAATTCTTCAAGCGATAGTATAGAGCAGGGTTGCTCACCTCGGTGGGCACGACCATCTTTTCTTTTTCTTTCTTCTTTGCTTTCGTGCTCTTTTTCTCCGTATCCGCATTTCGCTCGTCCTCGCTTTCAATCAGCAGTTTGGCTCTAAACTGGAGGAAATCTTTAATTTCAAATCCCTCTTCAGCCACCTTACCCAACAATTTAAGATGAGAACGGAGTTGCTTCAACAATTCTTGTCGATATTCATTATATCGTACACGAATCTGAGAATTGTCAATATCTAAGTGCAATTCCTCAATTAAATCACAAACACCGATTAACCGTTCTTCAAAATAACATGCTCCTTTTTTCACACGCTCCTGAATAACGACATCAGAGGTATCCCCCTTTGTTGTTTGCAACAATTGTTGGTATTGCCTATAAAATATGCCCGACACATTCATCACTTTTAAGTCGAATGCTTGCAAAGCATCTTCCACTCTTGACACTGTTGTGTTATAAATAGAATAAAGATGTTCTTGCATCAAGCGAAGTAGTGAAGATAAGGCAATTCGTTCGCTTTCAAAATTAAACAAATCGGATAATAGATGCACGCCATACGTTTCTATCATCACGTTTAATTTAGCTTCATCTACTGTTCGGCTCTGCATTTCAAGACTATAGCTATCTACTGATTTATCAGAAATAATAGCTGTAGACGGAATGTTAGAAGTAAGCACAATTCCCTCTAGCGTGCGGCAACGACTTAAAGCCACATAGGTTTGTCCGTGAGCAAATGCCCCCGAAGCATCAATCATAACCTTATCAAAAGTTAGTCCCTGGCTTTTGTGAATTGTTATTGCCCAAGCCAATTTCACAGGAAATTGTTTAAAAACACCATCAACCACCTCGGTCACCTCTTTGGTTTCCTCATTTAAGCCATAGCGGGTGTTTTGCCATTCATCGGGGCACACTTCTATCAATCCGCCTTTTGACGAATGAATAGGACGTACCGTAAAGCCCGAGTTGGTAATTTCTACGATTTTGGCAATCATGCCATTATAATATCGCTTTTGGGGGTCGTTCTTAATAAACATCACCTGTGCCCCACGTTTTAATGCCAACACATTATCTGTAGGGTAAGACATCTCTGGAAATTTACCCGTAATCTTAGCGTCATAAACAAAAGAGGGGCTATCAATAAGTTCTAGCTCTTTGTTGTTTATTATTTGCGCTTGATAATTATGGGTTACTAATTGTATATAGCCTTCTTCCTTTTTAGGCTGAAAGTCTGGGACATAACGACGATTTAACTCCGCTAAAACAGATGGATTTCTCTCTCCTTCTCTCACACTATTGAGAATAGACAAGAAATGCGCGTCAGACTGTCTGTACACCGTTTCAAGTTCAACAGCAACATAATTACTATTTTTCAACGCTCTGCTACTAAAGAAATAAGGAGTGTCATAATACGTTTTCAGCATGCTCCACTCTTCATCCTTTACAACGGGAGAGAGCTGATGCAAATCGCCAATCATCAACAACTGCACGCCCCCAAACGGACGTCGGTCTTGACGCACTTTTCTCAATCTGTCATCAATAGCATCCAATAGATCGGAACGCACCATACTTATTTCGTCTATCACAACAAGATCCAGGCTCTTTATTAGCTTCGTTTTTTGTTTGTTTATCTTTGTGTAGCCTGCATCTTTATAAGTTGTGCCAGGAACAAAAGGAGAAAATGGAAGCTGAAAAAAAGAGTGTATGGTTGTGCCTTTCGCATTTAATGCTGCGATTCCTGTAGGAGCCAAAACGACCATTCGTTTAGGTTTCTTCTCTGCTAATTTGCGCAAGAATGTTGTTTTTCCAGTTCCTGCTCGTCCCGTAAGAAACAAATGCGTATCTGTGTTCTCTATTATCTTTTTGGCTAATTCTAACTGTGGATTGTCCATCTTGTCATTCTTATTAGGTACACAAAAAGGAGTGTCCCCATAAGTAGGTAAAAAAAATTATTTTGATTACTTATGGGTAGTTCTATAAATTAGCTTTGTCAGATTTTGGTGCTATTTTTCGTCCATTTTGTTT
>CAVKKI010000244.1:0-3475 GCA_963656725.1 Oribacterium sp.
CCATAACACGGTAATTACGCTTTATGATTGAATATATCAGAGGAATTGTTGACGAAGTGACCCCTACCATGGCCGTGATTGAGGCCTCTGGCGTGGGATATGCACTCAACATTTCACTTAATACTTATACAGCCATTCAAAATAAAAAGGAAGCCCGACTTTTTGTATATGAAGTTATTCGTGAGGATGCTTATCTTCTTTTTGGCTTTTCTACACGAACTGAAAGATCTATCTTCGAACTGCTGTTAGGCGTATCGGGAGTTGGGGGACAAACTGCGAGAATGGTCCTTTCCGCATTCACCCCTAGCGATTTAGCTAATATCGTTCAAACAGAAGACGTTAATTCTTTAAAAAGCGTAAAGGGGATCGGCCCTAAAGCTGCACAGCGAATTATAGTTGATCTAAAGGACAAGATGGATTCTTTCATTGGTTCTGATAGCGGAATAAAAGGAGACAATAGTAATGCCTCATCAATTTCACCTTTAGTAGAAGAAGCTGTCCAAGCTTTGGTCGTACTAGGTTTTTCCCCTGCGCCAACTCAAAAAGTGGTTCTGGATATAGTTAAGCAGTCGCCCACAACTGAAATAAGCGACATTATCAAAAAAGCGCTCAAAATGCTTAAATAGCCAAGTTTCTTACGCAAGAAGAATGTGCTTTTATAATATAATCTCACACCCAAGAGACCTAAAGTAATTGTTGAAACGAACGTTCTACATATTGCTGCTTGCACTAGCCACTATTAGTATTGGGGTTGGACAAGCGGCTTTTATGCACTATAATACGAAGCCTTCATTTCAAGAAACTGTTGCAACTAAAACTGCTGCAACTAATTTTGAAATGACGGCAGAGGACTCGTTACCTAAAGTTAAAAAGACAACTCTTCAGACTTTAGCTGATACCGCTCGAGGAACAATAGATCTTCACGACCCACAAAACCTTAAAAACGAAGCTGAATACGACGAAGAAACAGGAACGTACCGTTTCGGAACAAAATTGGGCGACGATTTCATAGACACTCCTTTTTCCTTAACTTGGGAAGAGTACCAAGAACTTATGATGAAACGTTCTATCTCAACGTATTATCGTAATAAGAACGCAGAAGAATACAAGAGCAAAGGAAAAGACAAATTTGACTTCACCGACATGCATTTTGACTTAGGACCAATGAACAAGATCTTTGGTCCTGGTGGAGTACGCATTAAAACCCAAGGGTCGGCAGAACTTAAAATTGGAGCAAATACACGTTTCACAGACAATCCCAGTTTATCAGAAAGGAATCGAAAGGTTTTTGGTTTTGACTTTGACGAAAAAATCAATCTTAGTTTGAATGGTAAAGTCGGAGATAAAGTGAACATGGACTTCAACTACAACTCTGAAGCCACTTTCGACTTTGACACCCAAAACTTAAAACTTAGATATGAGGGAAAAGAGGATGAAATAATCAAACTAATAGAAGCGGGCAATGTTAGCATGCCTAGCAATTCGTCATTAGTTCGCGGTGCGTCTTCTCTTTTCGGTTTACGCACCGATATGCAATTTGGTAAATTAAAACTATCCACCGTTGTAGCACAGAAAAAATCTTCATCCTCTTCTGTTAGCTCTAAAGGCGGATCTCAACTACAGACATTTGAATTCTCAGCAGATGCCTACGATGAGAATCGACACTTCTTTCTTTCACACTTTTTCCGTGACCACTACGATGACAATATGCGCCAATTGCCCAACATCACTTCTGGCATAACAATTAAACGTATTGAAATTTGGGTAACAAATAAAACTGGAGCAACAAGTGACACACGTAACATCGTTGGATTTACCGATTTAGGCGAACATGACCACATTCAAAATAGTTCTTGGTTACAAGGAGCTGATGTGAATGCATCGAACAATTCGAATAGCCTTTATGGAACACTAAACTCCTCACTAGCTGGAGCACGCGACATCACAACCGCCACGTCCATTCTTGATGGAGCTGGACTTGTAGGCGGTGTTGATTATGAAAAATTAGAGTCTGCCCGTAAACTTTCAAGTTCAGAATATAACTTAAACACATCACTAGGTTACGTTTCACTAAAGCAAACATTACAAACAGATCAGGTCTTAGCAGTAGCCTACGAATACACCTACAAAGGGCAAACCTACCAAGTGGGTGAATTCTCATCCGATCGAAAAGACAATAAAGAAGTGCTTTTCGTTAAATCGCTTAAGAACACTGCATGCACCCCTGCCATGGGAAATTGGAACCTAATGATGAAAAATGTCTATTCATTAGGGGCAACCTCCATACAAAAAGATAAATTCAAGTTGGACATTAAATTTTTGTCCGACACCACAGGTGTATACCTCAGCTATCTACCCGACCCTTCTATAAAGGATAAAAAAATTCTTAGTCTAGTAGGACTAGACCGATTAGATAACAACAACAAAATTGGTGCGAATGGAACCTTCGACTACGTGGAAGGATACACCATTGATGCCTCAAGCGGTCGTGTGTACTTTCCCGTCATTGAGCCATTCGGTTCTTCACTTGCCAAGTCTATTAATAATACTCTTGTTTCTGACAAATACGTTTTCCAAGAGTTGTATGACTCAACAAGAACCATCGCTAAACAAATAGCAGAAAGAAATAAATTTCGTATTACGGGACAATACAAAGCCTCACGAAATGACGAAATCCAACTAGGAGCAATGAACATTCCTAGAGGTTCGGTTGTTGTGACTGCTGGCGGACAGACATTAACCGAAGGTTCTGATTATACAGTTGATTACAACTCTGGTATCGTTCGAATTCTAAATAAGAGCATCCTTGACGCTGGAACCAACGTGAATGTCAGTTTGGAAAGCAACACTGACTATGGTATGCAAAGAAAGACCATGTTTGGAATGAATTTTGAATACGATTTCAGCAAAGATTTCCAAATTGGTGGAACTTTTATGCACTTAGGTGAAAAGCCATTGACTACAAAAGTTTCAATGGGATCAGAGCCCCTAAACAACACACTTTGGGGACTAAATATGTCATGGAAGAAACAAAGCCAACGCCTCACCGATTGGCTCAATAAAATACCTTTTGTTAACTGCACTACCCCTTCGAGCATTAACTTTACCGCAGAATTTGCCCAACTTGTAGCAGGTAAAAGCCGTGGTGCACAAGGTAATGCTTCTTACATTGACGATTTTGAAAACTCAAAGAGCGAAATCGACATTTCCAATCCTAAAGAATGGAACCTTTCGAGCGTGCCTTCGATGTTTGCCGAATCAAAATATACTAACGACGTACGCTATGGATACAACCGTGCACTTTTGGCTTGGTATTACATCGATCCTCTATTCACCCGACGTTCTTCTAGCTTAACGCCAAGCCACATCAAAAACGATTTGGCTCAATTGTCCGACCCTGATGTCAGAGAGGTATACAAAAGTGAATTATTCCCCAACAAGAGCATCAATATGCAAGAATCGAACACACTCAGTG
>CAVKKI010000245.1:0-3407 GCA_963656725.1 Oribacterium sp.
CTTTCAGCTCTATGGCGTGCGACGTGACGGAAGCGATGAGCGAGCCTACACCGCCTTTAAGGGTGTGAGAACAAGTCTTATCGACGACCTTGAAGAACAGCCGGGTTTTGTGTTGATTGGCATGAACAAGCGCAACCCCGAGGTGTTCGACCCCTACCGGCTGAACCTCGAAACAGGCGAACTAACTCAATTGGCCGAGAACCCAGGAAACTATCAAGGATGGATGACCGACCACGACGGACGACTGCGTGTGGTGAGCGCTATTGTGGATGGGGTAAACACGCAAATTCTCTATCGCGACACAGAAGAAGAAGCGTTTCGCCCAGTGCTCACCACTAACTTCAAAGATGTGGTGAGTTTTATGGAGTTTACGCCCGACAATAAAGAGGTTTATGCCGCTACGAACCTTGGGCGCGACAAGATGGCGCTTGTGAGAATGAACCCAGCCACTTGCGAGGAGCTAGAAGAACTCTACGCTAACGACACCTACGACATTACAAGCATCAGTTATTCGCGTAAGCGCAAAAAGTTGCTCAGCGTTTATTGCACAGGGCACAAAGAACCCGTGCGCCATTTCTTCGATGCAGAAGAGGAGGCTTTCCGCCAACGCATCAAGGCGCACTTTCCCAACGAGCGTTGCGGCATTGCCGACAGCGATAAGGCCGAACGCTATTATCTGCTTTACGTGGGAAGCGACCGCACCCGTGGCAGCTACTGGTTTTATGACGCGGAGAAAGACGAGACGCACAAAATTGCCGACTTGGCTCCTTGGCTCCATGCCGATGAAATGTGCCCCATGCACGCTGTGACCTACACCACTCGCGATGGGTTGCGCATTGAGGCCTACCTCACCCTGCCCCACGGACTGACGCTGGAAAAGGCAAAGCAATTGCCCGTAGTGGTGAATCCACACGGTGGGCCATGGGCTCGCGATTGTTGGGGCTATTCGTCTGAAGTGCAATTTTTGGCCAACCGAGGTTATGCGGTGTTCCAAATGAATTTCCGCGGTTCTACGGGATACGGCCGGCGCTTCTTAGAAGCCAGTTACAAGCAATGGGGACTAAAGATGCAAGATGACATCACCGATGGCACGCAATGGCTTATCAGTCAAGGCATTGCCGACGCCAAGCGCATCGCCATCTACGGCGGAAGTTATGGCGGATATGCCGTGTTGGCTGCTCTCACTCTCACCCCTACCCTCTTTGCCTGTGGCATAGACTATGTGGGTGTGAGCAACTTGTTCACCTTTATGAAGACCATTCCTCCCTACTGGCGCCCTATGCTTGAAATGATGTATGAGCAAGTGGGCAACCCCGAAACGGATGCCGAGCAATTGGCCGCCACTTCGCCCGCCTTGCATGCCGACCGCATTTGCGTGCCACTATTCATTGCCCAAGGGGCTAATGACCCTCGCGTTAACAAAGCCGAAAGCGACCAAATGGTTGCTGCTCTTAAAGAGCGTGGCGTGGAGGTGGAATACATGGTGAAGGAAAACGAAGGACATGGGTTCCACAATCAAGAGAACCGTTTCGATTTTTACCGAAGCATGGAGCAATTTCTAGAGAAGCATCTGTCGACGGCGGAAGATAATAAGGCGCAGTAAAGGATTATAAAGGAAAATAAAAGAAAAATGGAAACATTTCACGATGTAATAATGAGCGATAAGCTCGTTCTTGTGGACTTTTTCGCCACTTGGTGTCAGCCTTGTAAAATGATGCACCCTGTGCTTGAAGACGTGAAAGCTCGACTTGGTGACAAAATACGCATCATAAAGGTGGATGTTGATAAACACCAAGAGGTGGCTGCTGAATATCAGATACAATCTGTTCCCACCCTGATGCTTTTCAAAAACGGTGAAGCACTTTATAGGCAAAGCGGCGCCATGCAGAGAAACGATTTATTGGCTCTGCTCGA
Source organism: Oribacterium sp. (assembly GCA_963656725.1). Taxonomy (GTDB): domain Bacteria; phylum Bacteroidota; class Bacteroidia; order Bacteroidales; family Bacteroidaceae; genus Alloprevotella. The sequence goes on from CAVKKI010000245.1 coordinate 1,915, forward strand.
TCCGTTCATTAGCTAAAATCGGCTCCCTATGAGTATTGAAGAAGTAAGAACCTTCTGCTTAACATTGCCAGGCGTTACCGAGGATATGCCCTACGGCCCCGACTGGGTGGTGTTTCGCATTGAAGGAAAGATCTTTCTGCACATCTCTTTGGAGAGACGGCTTATTGCCATTAAGCTGCAGCCCGAGTTGGGGGAAGAACTTCGTGAGAAGTATGATGCCGTTACACCTGCTTGGCACATGAACAAAAAGCATTGGAACGACGTTGTGATTGAAAACACTTTTCCCAATAAAACGATTGAGGGATGGATAAAGAAGTCTTATGATTTGGTGGTGGACAAACTGCCGCATAGATTGAAAGTAAGATATCAATAGCGGACGTAATTTTGCAGAACAGAAAAAACAGAGTAAAGACCTTTGAAAGTCTTTGCTCTTTTATTATTACCTTATTAGAGGTGGAAATTCTATGAGTTTGGATTAGAACATGTAGCTAACGCCAACGTTGAAATTCCAGTTTTTGCATGAGGAATCATCGAAGACATTCACAAAACCATGATCGTAGCCTAGATGAATTTGGAAACTGCTGAACTCGATACCTGCACGAACACCCCAACCTGCATCGAAACGATTTACGCCATCTTCGAAATAATCATAATCTTTTTCGTAAGTGTTAGGTAAAATGGTTTCGACGTCTGTATCAAAAGTAGTCTTTGTCTTACCCAAAACACCTACAGCAAAGTAAGGACCAGTCTCAGCGAAGAGAGAGATATCATCACCAACAAAAATGCGACCACCTACGTGAATGGGAAGTTTCAAGTAGCTAGGGTTACTCTTTGCAGTTGCTTCAATACCCATAAGATTAGTGCTACTAGAGCAACCTTGCATTGACCACAACAGACCTACGTTACCGTAGATATTCTTAGTGAAATTGTACTCAGCACGAACGCCAGCATTAAAACCAAGTTTGCTGTCAGCGTTGGCATTAGTTACATTGCTCAGATTCATGCCAGCAGTAACACCAAAACGGAAGCCATCTTGTGCAGAAGCAGTGAGTGCACTGAATGCGAGAGCTACACTCAAAAATAATGTTTTAAGTTTCATCGTTAAATGATAGGTTTAATTAGTAAATGTGTTAAATGGAGGAAGCCATAGCCACCTCATTGTTAATTTTCGAGGCAAAGTTAAGGGTTTGCTTAAGAAGATTTATTACAAGTCGCTTATTTTTTTACATGTGTCCGAAAATTAGAACAAAGAATACGAAATGTTACGGATAGAAGAACGTAATAAAAGGATGGGAAATAGCAAAATAGAAGTTTTTAGGTAAGCATGTCATAAGTAATCACCAATTTCAGAAATGCTTTTCGTTCCTAAAAATGGCGATTATAAGTAGGTAATCAAAATTATTTTAATATTACCTTTCTATTATTTTCATGTTTGAAGCACTTTCTCGGGCGCATCTGCTTGCCTTATTTTCGGTCACAATGCCCGCATTGCT
>CAVKKI010000246.1:0-3396 GCA_963656725.1 Oribacterium sp.
ATCTTGTTCGTTAAAATCCATCTCGTCTTGCGAAAAATAGCCAAAACGAACGGTTTCTCCAATATCAAATTTTCCTTTGTCGGGTGAAAGGATTCCTAGAAGTAACTTAATAAAAGTGCTTTTTCCTGTTCCATTGCCACCCACAATGCCCATTTTTTCATAGCGTGAAAAATTATAATAAAAGTCTTTTAAAATAATCTTTTCTGTGGCTTCGCCTTGTGTATTGGGCATTTTAAATGCTTTCGAAACATATTGTGCCTCGAATATTTTACTTCCGATGTAAGCACTTTTTATTTCTAAACGTGCGGCACGTTCTTCGCGACGTTGTTTTGCACGTTGCTCTAATTCGTAGAATGCTTCTTTACGATAACGAGCTTTTGTACCGCGTGCACAAGGCATACGTCGCATCCAATCAAGTTCTTTTCGGTACAGATTGTTAGCACGGGCAATGCTAGCATTTTGAGCTATGATGCGTTGTTCCTTTTTCTCAAGATAATACTCGTAATTACCATTGTAACTAAACAACATACGACCATCAAGTTCTAGAATTTGTTGACACACGTTATCTAAAAAATAACGATCGTGTGTAACAATGAGTAAAGCTTTTGTTGTGCGTCGCAAATAGTCTTCCAACCATTCAATGATTGAAAGGTCTAAATGGTTTGTAGGCTCATCTAATACAAGTAGGTCTGATTCTGACATCAACACATTTGCTAATGCCACACGTTTTAATTGTCCTCCTGACAATTCTCCTATTGGCTGTAGAAAATTATTAATATTTAGCTTAGAAAGAATCTGTTTCGCCCGTTGTTCAAAGTTCCAAGCCTTTTGGCGTTCCATTTCTTCAACGAGTTCTGATAGTCCTGGATTTTCTGGTGTAATTAGGCATTGCTCGTATTGACTAATGAGCGTAGATAGTTTTCCTGATTTTTGAAAGCAAGCGTCAATTACGGTAATATTGGGATCGAATGCGGGAGCTTGTTCCAAAATTTCTATTTTTGCATCACGACGCATCACTATATTTCCAGACTCATAATCTTCATGCCCAGAAAGGATATTCAATAACGTACTTTTACCCGCTCCATTATGTGCTATCAATCCAATTTTTTGTCCTTCAGCTATCGAAAAACTGATGTCATTAAAAAGTTCGACTACGCCGAAGCGTTTGGTCAAGTGTTGTATGTCTAATAGAGGAGTCATAATGGATATTGTCTATGCAAATTGTAATTTCAGAGTAGGATAGGAAAACTATAGTTAAAAGTTATTCAATGCAGAGATGTTTTAATTCATACATAGATCCATTGTATATGTTAAGATCTACCTTTGACTTAATACCATCTAATCGCCCACAATCAGTATGTTGCCAAAATCGCCAAGAACCTTTATAAGATAGTGTGTTCACATAATAATGTGCTATCCAGTAAGGATAGTGGTCAAAGTCTTTCGTGTTAAGATAATCCTTTTTAAACTTATAGCTTGTATAGATTATTGGAGCAACTCCATATTGTTGTTCCACTTTTTTTAACCATGTAAGAGCGGCTTGTCGAAGTTGGGATACTGTGAGGTTTCCTCTTTCCTCTATGTCTAATACGGGGGGGAGATCTCCGCTTTCTAAATGCACTTGTTTTAAGAAATACTTTGCTTGTTCAGTTGCCGAAATATTGGGTTTAAAATAATGATAGCCCCCACGCAAAAAACCATACTCTTGTGCATGATAAAAATTGTCGTTAAAATTTTTATCAAGTAAATTCGTACCTTCAGTTGCTTTAATAAAAACAAAGCATATAGGTTCACCTTTTACTTCCGCATTCCGTAGTTTTTTCCAATTGATTTCCCCTTGGTGGTGGCTAATGTCAATGCCATGAATAGAGAATCCCTCCGGATAGTTTTCATTTCCATAAAGGGCTTGCCACTTGGAAGTGTAAGGAGAAACTATGTAGACGTAACAAAAATAACACACTAAAGCTGCCACGCAAATCAATAACAAACGAACAAAGAGCAAACGAAAAAAAGGAAATCTTAAAAACTCCCTTAACCCTTTGTTTTTTCGGTTCGCAGACCGTGTTCGTTTATTCGTAGACTCACATTTCTTATGAAATGTATGTTTCTTTGAACTGTTGCGCGTAAGCATAGATGGTTATAAAAAAGGAGGTGGCTCAGAGGGCTAATTTTATAGAACATCTTTGCCACTTCCTTTTAATTTTGTATTTTGGAACTATCTAGTCTATAGTTCCTTGCTAACTATTTTCCTTGTTCCAATGCCAAAGTTTTGGTGCATTGGTCGCATACTTCAGTGGGTCCCCAATATTGTATTGGGCCAGGGTAAACGAAACAAGTGTTTTTTGCCCACTCTTCACGATTCTCTGCAAATTTTTTGAAGGGCGCACCATTCAAACGAACAAGAGCCTTTTTAATAACGGGCTTCATTTTACCATTACGACGCTCCATGTTCATCATCATAGTGATAGGTACACCGCCAGCAACCCATTCTGAAGCGGGGGCTGTGGTGTTCTTAACGATGGCCATATAACCCGTTTTACCATTTGCAACGAGTTGTGCGGCACTTGTACCCAAAGCATAGCAATAGTCTGCATCGTAGTTTGAAGGAGCAGCGCAACGGCCTTCATAACCAAAGAAGTGATGTTGAGCAGAGAACTTACCATTATACTTACCTTCTTTTTTCCATGTAGCCAACTTGTTAGCAACCATTTCTGAGAGAAGTTTTTCAGTTTCGATGAGTGATACCTGCACGTTTCCATGAGGATCGCGCTCCATCGTAAGTTGCTTGGCAACACCTTCGGGAAGACTTTCGTAGATAGCTGCATTTTCCTTGCTCAACTTACCTAAGATCCAAGCACGTTGGTCAGCAGCAGCAATAGATGAGGCTTCAGAAGTGGCGAGCAAATCGTTAAGTTCTGAAATAAGTGCTTTCATAGCAGGGATGAATTCAATCAATCCCTCGGGAATAAGCACTGTACCGAAATTATTGCCATTTTCTGCACGCGTAGCCACAATCTTTGCAATATAGGTTACGATGTCATCGAGTGTTTGGTTCTTTTCTTCAACCTCTTCGCTGATGATGCACACATTGGGTTGACATTGCAGGGCGCATTCCAATGCTATATGGCTAGCAGAGCGTCCCATCAATTTAATGAAGTGCCAATATTTACGGGCAGAGTTAGCATCGCGTTGGATGTTGCCAATTACTTCTGCGTATGTTTTGCAAGCAGTATCAAAACCAAAAGACGTTTCAATTTGGTCGTTCTTCAAGTCTCCATCAATGGTCTTGGGACAACCAATCACTTGGACTCCACAATTATGGGCAGCATAATATTCAGCTAAGACACAAGCGTTTGTATTAGAGTCGTCACCACCAATAATAACAACAGCCTTAAT
>CAVKKI010000247.1:0-3380 GCA_963656725.1 Oribacterium sp.
CCAACTGAAGGTAGCACGGCCTTCAGTTGGAAGTCGTGCGACCACCAATTGGTGCACGCCAACTTGAATTGCGGTTTATAGCCTTTTAAATGCCTATTCTACAATCCTTTGAACTGAGGTTTACCCTTGTAAGAGAAAATGAGAAAGCATTTGTAGCTTCAATTTTGTGGAGGTGGGCTAAGTTGTTACTAGACCATGGCCAAAAGCTAGAAAATTCTAAAAAAATTCGGCTTATCCAAAGTAAATATGTAAGTTTGCATAAGATATTGGTGAATTGTGTCTAGCAAAAGTCTAGGACCGACCTCAAACAACATTCCAATGCACAATAATATAAACATGCAACAAGCAAATACCTCGGCCATGCAAAATGGCATCATCCTTGGTATTTTCGGCATACTATCACTCTACGTTTTCAAGCAATCATTTGCCATTCCTTTTTGCTCCACCCTTTTTGGAGTAATGATTTTGGGCAGCCCTGTTTTAGCCACATTTCTAACGCTAAAATATAGGAATCAGTATTTCGAGAAGACAACTCCATTCAACTTTTTAAACGGATTTCTACACACTTTCTTCATGGGAATTTATGCTTCCATATGGATTGCAGTGGCAACTTTCGTATACCTACAGTATTTTGATCATGGCAGTATATTTATAGCCTATGAGCAATCACTAGACACACCCGAAATGAGAATTTACCTGCAACAGACTGGACTTAACGAACAGATTCGTCAATTGACAGGAAGCGAGGGAGCACATGGAATGGCTCAAGCAATGGAAAACCTAGGATCAGCCACTTACGCAGCCTTATCCATTTATTGTTCCCTTTTCATAGGTCCCATTCTTTCAGTCATCATTGCTCTCATTACCCGTAGAAATTAAAAACAGAACCATAACACAATCCCTATTTTGAAAATAATGGAATACAAATACGATATCACAGTAGTTGTGCCCCTATTTAACGAGGCTGAAAGTTTACCCGAACTCTATAGTTGGATTAAGCGGGTAATGGAAGCGAACAAGTTTACTTTCGAAATTATCTTTGTGAACGACGGTAGCACCGATAATTCATGGGACGTGATTGAAAACTTCGCCGCTGATGACCCACACGTACACGGCATCAAGTTTAGAAGAAACTATGGGAAAAGTCCTGCTCTTTTCTGCGGATTTCGAGCAGCAAAGGGACGAGTGGTTATAACGATGGATGCAGACCTTCAAGACTCTCCCGACGAAATTCCAGAACTTTATCGTATGATTACCGAAGATGGCTTCGACCTTGTGTCTGGATACAAGCAAAAACGCTACGATCCCCTATCGAAGACTCTGCCCACAAAACTTTTCAATGCCACAGCACGTAAAGTCAGCGGCATACATAATCTACACGATTTCAACTGCGGACTGAAAGCTTATCGCAACGAAGTAGTCAAAAACATAGAAGTTTATGGCGAAATGCACCGCTACATTCCTTATTTGGCAAAGAATGCAGGCTTCGATAAGATTGGCGAAAAGGTAGTTCATCACCAAGCGCGCAAATTTGGCAAGACAAAATTCGGTGGACTGAATCGTTTTGTCAATGGATACCTCGACCTGCTCTCGCTTTGGTTCCTAAATAGCTTTGGGTTAAAGCCTATGCACGTATTTGGATTTCTAGGTTCCATTATGTTCTTTCTAGGCGTAGTTGCTTGCATTGTCGTAGGTGGAGTAAAACTATTCCATCTTTACACCAACACACCCGCCCCACTCGTTACGAGTTCACCTTACTTCTACATTGCACTGACGATGATGATTTTAGGAACCCAACTTTTTGTAGCAGGTTTCTTGGGCGAACTCGTTAGCAGAAATGCACAAGGAAGAAACGACTACCAAATTGAAAAGGAACTATAAATAACAGTTCTTAATTCATTAAGAATAAGACACTTGTAGTATTCGAATGAAATTTGTTTTTCCACATAACAAAAGATTTTTTTGCCATTGGCTATTTAGCATTGCGATTATTGGCTTATGGATAAATATTCTCTGTGCTTGCTCTAACATTGATTGTCCATTAGACAACGTGGTGAGTATGCAGTGTAACCTCTATTCGAGCGAGACAAACAGTGCATATACCCTAGCAGATGAATTAACCGTAACCCCTGCAGGACGCGACACTATCTTACTCAACAAGGCCACTAACATCACCTCCTTTTTGCTTCCACTAAAAGAAGGTGGAGAACAAGACACATTGTTGCTTCATCTAACTAATACAGACGGGCAGGTAGCTACCGACACACTATTTGTGACACACACACCACAGCCACACTTTGAGTCGCTCGACTGCCCTTCCTCAGTGTTTCACACCATCATTAAAGTGAGAGCAACCTCACACGCCCTATCAGTTCTGCCATTGACCATAGATAGCGTTTCACTTGTACGCCCCCTTGTAAATTATGAAGATAATGAGAACATTCGCATTTTCTTGCGTTCTACTTCTAGGTAGCCTACTGCCCTGCTTGGCCCAAGAGCCTCAATTGAGAAATGACAGTGCTAAGGTGGTTAAAACCAAAGACAACAAGTCCCAAAAGCAAAAAAGTAGCGCACCCAAAATACAAGGAGTGCAATATAACTCCCCTGAAGAGGCAGCAGCCGCTTTGGCTGCACAAAAACCGATGCCTTTGTTTGCGGGAGTAAGCGTAAGCGCTGATGTATGCGGAGCCGTAATGGCAGCATGCACCCCGTACGGACAATATGAGGCAGCAGCAAGATTAAACTTTAAAGGACGTTATTTTCCCATTTTCGAAATTGGCATCGGTTCTAGCAATCACACCAACGAAACGACCAATCTGCATTACAAAATAAATTCACCATACTATAGATTGGGATTAGACTATAACGTAGCAAAAAACGTTCGAGCCTTGGGGCGCATCTACGTAGGTGTACGCTACGGATTTAGCAACTATAAATTTGATGTGGACGGCCCCGATCGAGTGGACCCCGTTTATGGAACTAGTTCTACGTTTCAATTCAAAGGAGTGAATGGTAAAACTCATTGGGGGGAAGCCGTGTTTGGATTAGAAGCACGTGTTTGGGGAATGCTACATCTAGGGTGGTCATTCCGCTACCGAGTTAGAATTTACAACAAGAAAACAGCGGTAGACAATGCTTGGTATATTCCTGGATATGGCAAAAACGACAGCCATGCCTTAGGAGGTACATTCAATGTAATTTTTGATATTTAAATCTCTATGAATAAGAAACGAGTTCTGGGAGGTATTTTCCTACTTATCCTTATATTTGCCACCATTTGGATTGTAAGATATCGTGGCACAGCCACCCTACGCACAGCGCAAGGTTGCATTTTTGGAACGACGTATCACATAAAATATGAGGCTACAGAGCCACTAGAT
>CAVKKI010000248.1:0-3346 GCA_963656725.1 Oribacterium sp.
CTTTTGAGGTTCACCATTGGCAAAACGCTCTGCGTAGCCTTCTGAATAGAAATAGCGTGAAGAATCGGGAGTATGAATTTCGTCCATCAAATAAATGGTGCCGTTGTGCTTGCCAAACTCATATTTGGTGTCAACCAAAATCAAACCACGCTGAGCGGCAATCTCCGTGCCACGTTGGAAGAGGGCGAGCGTGTATTTTTCAAGCACTTCATACTCCTCGGGAGTGGCAAGACCTTGCGCCAAAATTTCTTCTTTTGAAATGTCGGCATCGTGTTCACCAATCTCGGCCTTAGTGGTGGGAGTGATAATAGGAGTAGGGAATTTTTCATTCTCCTTCATGCCCTCAGGCAGTTTCACACCGCAAATTTCACGTACACCACTTTTATAAGCACGCCAAGCGCTACCGCAAAGATAGCCGCGCACAATCATCTCCACAGGGAAGCCCTCGCACATCACGCCCACTGTGACCATGGGGTCGGGAGTGGCAAGCTTCCAGTTGGGACAAATGTCGGTGGTAGCGTCCAAAAACTTGGCAGCGATTTGATTGAGCACTTGACCTTTGAAGGGGATGCCTTTGGGCAAAATCACATCGAAAGCAGAGATGCGGTCGGTGGCTACCATTGCCAAGCGGTCGCCAAGGTTATAGACGTCGCGTACCTTACCGTGATACACACTTTTCTGACCAGGAAAATTGAAATCGGTCTTTGTTAATGCTGACATTTTATTTTTGTGTTAGGGAACGTGCTTCTGAGCTTCTGCTCGAAGGAGATGGTTCCGAAGTTTATCTTATTATAAATGAATTCTACCGAATTAAGATGCTTTATTCTTGAATTATCGTTCGTCGATATAAAGCAAAAGATAGTAAGCAGAGCCCTTATGTAAGGGTTTCAGCCTACTACCTTTCTTTTATTAGGATGCGTCAGGAGCCGTTTGCTCCATCTGTTGCTCTTTTTCACGCTGCTTTTCCTCACGCAACTTTTTTCGTCGCTCATCGTCGCGATTGTAAGCCTCCACAATGCGAGTGACGAGTTTGTGACGAATAATGTCCTTTTGATTCATTTCAATGAAAGCAATGCCCTCAATGCCCTGAAGAATGCGTTGAGCTTCAAGCAGACCACTCTTTTGCGAGGCGGGAAGGTCAATTTGCGTGCGGTCGCCCGTCACAATCATCTTCGTGTTCCAACCCATGCGAGTGAGAAACATCTTTATCTGCGCCGTAGTTGTGTTTTGCGCTTCATCAAGAATAACCACGGCATCATTGAGCGTGCGTCCGCGCATAAAGGCGAGCGGAGCAATCTGAATGACGTTCGTGTCCATATATTCTTGAAGCTTTGCCGCGGGAATCATCTCTTGAAGCGCATCGTAAAGGGGCTGAAGGTAAGGGTCGATCTTATCTTTCATATCGCCAGGCAAGAAGCCCAATTTCTCGCCCGCTTCAACGGCCGGACGACTCAGTATAATTTTCTTCACCTCCTTGCTTTTCAACGCGCGAACGGCTAAAGCAATGGCCGTGTAGGTTTTGCCCGAGCCTGCAGGGCCCACCGCAAATATCATGTCGCAATGATCGTAAGCCTCCACCAATCGGCGCTGATTTTCTGAACGAGGCGTAATGGGTTTGCCGCCCACGCTATACACAATCACATCTTGAGCCGTTTCGCTTCGAGTGGTGTGACCTTTTAACACATTCAAAATATCTTCTTCACTGAGGCGATTAAATTTGGAGCAATGCTTCTCGAGTTTGGTAAACACTTCCTCAAAATCGGCCATATCCTCCTCGCCGCCCATTACACGCACCACGTTGTCGCGGGCCATGATGCGCAATTTAGGGCATAAGGCTCGCAGCATTTTTATGTTGACATTGTTTGCCCCATAAAAGATTACGGGGTCGGCTTCTTCGAGTATGAAATGCTTTTCAATCATTGAGGGTGTTTATTTCAGTGCAAAATTAAAAAATCCCACCGAAATGCACTAACTTTGTGAACTCAAAATCTCACATACACCCCAAATCTCATTATCCCGTTATTCAATGACACCGCATTATAAACCTCGCCGCATTCATTTTCTTAGCGCATTCGTTGCAATAGTTATCGTTCTTCTCATTATAAAATGTGTTCGCCCCGACCTCACGCTCCCAGTGATTGGTGAACAAAAAGCAACGGAAACGGAGCAGAAAACTCTTGTCCAAAAACACATTCCCGATAGCATTGCGCAGCAAGCCGAACAAGTGGATAAGCTATTCCTTAAGGCACGCGAGCGCCCTGTTCTGTTTAAAGCGGATGGTAGTCCTGTAAAAAATCGTGTGAAGAGCGTACCTCGATTTGAAACTTCCTTCCCCGACCTCAACGATGTGCAATACGCCACAGCTAGCCAGCTTGGCATTCCCATGATTGCCGACCGCGAAGCAGCCCACGAGCACATGAACGAATTGGTGTATATTGCCGACAACCCCTACTACACGGTGCAAAACTTGAAGCAATCCATTGCCTACCTCGTGCCACGAGCTGCCACACTGCTCAATGAGATTGCCCGTTCCTTCAACGACTCACTCGTAACAAAGGGCTACCCTCCTCACAAGCTCATCATCACCTCCGTGCTACGCACTAAGGCCGATGTGCAACGCTTGCGCAATTTCAACTCAAACGCTTCTGAAAACTCTTGTCATCAATTCGGCACCACTTTCGACATCTCTTACAACCGTTTTCTTGAAATTCACAGCGACGGAACTAGCGACATTCGTTGGGTGACGGTCTACAAATCAATCCTAGCCGAAGTGCTCAACGATTTGCGTCAAAAGGGCACGTGCTACGTGAAATATGAAATGCATCAGTCTTGCTTCCACATCACAGCAAGATAATCTCACATTCCTCCATTCATTGAGAGAAAGACTTTCAGCAAACCTTGCTGAAAGTCCTTCTCACCTTTTATTGATTATGCGTTCTGCTTTCTAATTGAAATAGTTTTCTTCTTGCTTTGTGTTTCTCGACTTGGAAGATGACGAGGGTTTCTCGGAAGAAGAACTACTGCTCGTTGTGGAGGAATTCGACCTATGCGACGTGCCTTCTGACGAGTGAGGAGTAGTTTCCGATTCGACCTCCGCATTGCCATTATGCTCCTTTTCCGAACCTTCACCGCCCATTAAGTCATCGTCCATAAGCGAAGCGTCTTCGTCGACCTCAGTTGAGTCGTTAGCGAGAGAGTCGCTCACCGCTGCGGGTTCGGTGTAAGTGGCTTGGTAAGTGGAAGGCTCAATACCTGAAGGAGGCATGCCGTACTTATGAGCGTATTTACTACGCAGAGAGGTGTCGTCGAGCACGCTTCGAAGGAATTGCGCCACAATGGGTAATGC
>CAVKKI010000249.1:0-3294 GCA_963656725.1 Oribacterium sp.
ATGCTTTTGCTCTTTCAGAGCGTACTTTTCTACTCAACTGTAACCCAGGGCGCCGCTTCGCTTGCCCTGGGCTAGGTGCATGCATTGGGCTTTCAGCCCGCCCTTAAATGAAAGAGTATTATAAAATTATTTCTGAACGCCTACTTATTGAAAATAATTGCGCGGTAACCTTTTTATTGCCCTCTAGAGTTGTTCGAATGGATGCTTTTTTCTGAAAAAAGATAGATTTTGCAATTTTCTTTGCTGATTTTCAGAAAAAAAAGAAGGAAAAGTTTGCAGGTTGAAATAAAAGTCGTAATTTTGCACTCTGAAAGTAGGAAACACAAGAAAACTGCTTTGTTTTGAGGGAGTTAACGCTCCTAGGTTAGTAATAACCCTCCGACCCATACTTTAAAGAAAGATTGGGCGACGGAACAAAAAACAATTTTCACATCATTTTCATAATACTGAAATGCCAGGATTATTAGGAAAAAAAATCGGAATGACATCCGTTTTCAGTGCCGAGGGTCAAAACGTACCATGCACTGTTATCGAAGTAGGTCCTTGCGTGGTAACGCAAATTAAGACCGTCGAGAAAGATGGCTATGCAGCCGTTCAGGTTGGTTTCCAAGATGCAAAGGAAAAGAACACTTCCGCTCCTCTCATGGGCCACTTTAAGAAGGCTGGTGTTACCCCCAAACGTCATTTGGCTGAGTTCAAGGGCTTCGAGCAAGAGTTGAACCTGGGTGACACACTTACCGTAGAGTTGTTCAATGACGCACAATTCGTTGACGTTATCGGCACTTCAAAAGGTAAGGGCTTCCAAGGCGTTGTGAAGCGTCACGGTTTCGGTGGTGTAGGACAAAGCACTCACGGTCAGGACGACCGTCTGCGCAAGCCCGGTTCAATCGGTGCATGTTCTTATCCCGCTAAGGTTTTCAAGGGTCTTCGCATGGGCGGCCAAATGGGCGGCGATCGCGTAACCACTCAAAACCTCAAAGTGTTAAAGGTAATTCCCGAACACAACCTCCTCCTTATCAAAGGTTCTGTTCCCGGATGCAAAGGTTCAATCGTAATTATCGAGAAGTAAGCAATGGAAGTTAGTGTATTCAATATTAAAGGTGAAGACACCGGCCGCAAGGTAACGCTCAATGATAGCGTATTTGGCATTGAGCCCAACGACCACGCAATCTACCTCGATGTAAAGCAGTATCTCGCTGCTCAACGTCAAGGAACAGCTAAGTCAAAAGAAAGAAGCGAAATGAGCGGTTCAACCCGTAAGCTCGGTCGCCAAAAAGGTGGTGGCGGTGCTCGTCGCGGTGACATCAACTCACCCGTACTCGTTGGCGGTGCTCGCGTGTTCGGTCCTAAACCCCGCAACTATAGCTTCAAACTCAACAAAAAGATGAAGGCTTTGGCTCGTCGCAGCGCACTCAGCTACAAAGCTCAAGAGAACGCTCTCGTTGTTGTAGAAGACTTCACTTTCGAGGCTCCTAAGACAAAAGCATTTGTTGAAACTTTAAATAATCTTAAAGTTGCTGACAAAAAGGTGCTTTTTGTACTCCCCGAAGCAAATAAAAATGTATATTTGTCAGCTCGCAATATCCAAAATGCGAAAGTGGCTATCGCTTCCGACATCAACACCTACGGTGTGCTCAACGCAGCATCTATGGTAGTAACCGAAAGCGCACTCACTCAAATCGAGGCTGTCTTAAACAAGTAAAAATAGCAACAGAATATGGCATTCATCATAAAGCCCCTCGTGTCTGAAAAGGCCAACGGCATTACAGAAAAGCTGAACAAATTCAGCTTCATCGTCCGTCCTGAAGCTAACAAACTTCAGATTAAGACAGAAATTGAAGGTTTGTACAACGTCAACGTTGTAAGCGTAAACACAATCAAATACGCTGGCAAAACCAAATCACGCTACACTAAGGCAGGTCTCGTACGTGGCCGTAGCAACGCATTCAAGAAAGCTATCGTTACCCTCAAAGAGGGCGAAACAATCGATTTCTATAGCAATATCTAAATAAATAATGGCAGTACGTAAATTTAAGCCCACTACACCGGGCCAGAGACACAAAATTATTGGTACGTTCGAAGAAATTACTGCATCCGTACCAGAAAAATCTCTCGTTTACGGTAAGCGCATTTCAGGTGGACGCAACAACACCGGTAAGATGACCATGCGTTATCTCGGTGGCGGTCACAAAAGAAAATTCCGCTTCATCGACTTTAAGCGTGAGAAAGATGGTGTACCCGCAGTTGTGAAGACAATCGAGTATGATCCTAACCGCTCAGCTCGCATCGCATTGCTCTTCTACGCTGATGGTGAAAAACGTTATATCATCGCTCCTAATGGATTGAAGGTTGGCGACCAACTCATGTCGGGCGCCGAAGCCGCACCTGAAGTAGGTAACGCACTTCCCTTGCAAAACATTCCCGTTGGTACCGTCATCCACAACATCGAGCTTCGCCCCGGTCAAGGTGCACTGCTCGTTCGTTCAGCCGGTAACTTCGCACAGCTCACTTCACGTGAAGGAAAGTATTGCGTAATTAAGTTGCCCTCAGGCGAAACTCGTCAAATCCTCAGTGCTTGCAAAGCAACAATCGGTAGCGTAGGCAACTCAGACCACGCACTCGAAGCCTCAGGTAAAGCAGGTCGCTCACGCTGGTTGGGACGTCGTCCTCACAACCGTGGTGTTGTAATGAACCCTGTTGATCACCCCATGGGTGGTGGTGAAGGCCGTCAGAGTGGTGGACACCCACGCTCACGTACAGGTTTGTATGCTAAGGGCTTGAAGACAAGAGCTCCTAAGAAGCAGTCGAACAAGTACATTATCGAAAGACGTAAAAAGTAACAAGCACTAAAACAAAGAAGAATTTATGAGTCGTTCTCTTAAAAAAGGTCCGTACATCGCAGTTTCTCTTGAAAAGAAAGTTCTTGCAATGAACGAAAGCGGCAAGAAAAACGTGGTGAAAACATGGGCCAGAGCTTCAATGATCTCTCCTGACTTCGTAGGACACACCATTGCAGTTCACAACGGAAACAAATTCATCCCTGTTTATGTTACTGAAAACATGGTTGGTCACAAACTCGGTGAGTTCGCACCCACACGTAAGTTTGGCGGTCATGCTGGTAACAAGAAAAAGTAAGCAGGACCTTTCAATCCAGAAATAAAAAAGAAACAATAAATAATGGGAGCAAGAAAAAGATTAGCGGCTGAAAAAAGAAAAGAAGCCCTGAAGACCCAGTATTTTGCAAAACAGCAAAATGTTCCCTCCTCACCCCGCAAAATGCGCTATGTTGTTGAC
>CAVKKI010000250.1:0-3273 GCA_963656725.1 Oribacterium sp.
AACCGAAAGAGATGTTGGGCACGAACACGCCGTCCATCACGTCGAGGTGATACCAATCACACTCGCTGTGGTTCAGCATTTCGAGGTCGCGTTGCAAATTGCCGAAGTCGGCTGATAACAAAGAGGGAGATATAAGTGGCATTCTGTTTTTATATATGTATATAGTATGTGTATAGGTTTATTTTAAAATAGGCTTATTTTAAATTTTATCCGTAACGCCTTTTTCACGAAGTTGGTTGATGTAATTCAGTTCACTTTGGGCAAAATTTACCATTTCATTTTCTTCAATCATGCGTTTACATTCATCTTCAGCCTTCATGAATTGCTGCACTTCAATGCAAGACGTCACGTATTGTCGGCGCAAGAAACGGTAGAGGTCGGCCGTGTCAGCATCAACATCTTGCTCGTTGTATTGCATTTCATCGATGCGCTCGCGCAGGTTTTCCAATCCTTTTTCAATCCATGGCACCGTGTCGTGTTGGCGTGCTGCAATCATGGCGTTTGTTTCTTCTTTGATGTAGCGGTTGTAGGCCATCTCTTCTATATTATTAATGTAGAAGAGGGCCATTTGCGGATAACCTAGTTTGTTGTAGCAGAGCGACAACTCGAAGCAAAGCTCATCGTAGAGGGCATGCCCCTTGCGGTCGAGTTTATAATAGTAGTTGTTCTGCATATTCCAAGCAATCTCCAAGTAGTAAGTGGCTTCATAGAAACGTTTGCAAAGCAAAAATTTCTTGCCCCAATAGCAACAAAAACCTAGGGCGGGGTGGGTTACGTTGAGCAGCACTTCCTGTTCGGGGGTGAGAGAGTCGGTGTTGATGCCCCCCAGCTTGTCTTGCGCCTCTTGCCACATATATTCAAATTCCGACTGTTTGTTTCCTTCGTTCTTCCAGTCGTAGCCAATAACCATGTTTCCCGAAGTGTGGTTGGTGTAGACGTGTGACTCTAAGCGCGTGGTGTTGTTGGCTTTTCGTTCGGGTAGGAGGTAGCTCACGCGCACGTAGAGCGTGTGGTCAATGCAAGCCGCGTTTTCTAGCAAAATCATCATCACTTTGCGCTTGCTAGGTTGCTCCTCGTTGTTGGTGGCGTGGTGATAGGTTAGCGAAAGCGTGGCATTTTGCACGCTGACCTCCTCCGCCTTTTCCGTTTGGCCGAGAATGGGAGAGAGTAAAAAGAAATTCCGAATATTTTCCTCGCTCGTCACAGTTTCGGTGTAGCCTTGATCGTTTTGCACGGTGAGTTGGTCGAGTGTCACATTGCCAAGCAGCAGGTGGCAGCGCTTCAACCACACACCAAGTTGGCATTGCTCTTTGCTCGACAAAGTGGGCGATTCATAGTCTCCCTCTCTTATGAATTGGTGTTGCAACTCGTCTTCTGCCAAAAGTGCGTCAAGGCGCTTGTTGCATAGAAACTCATATTCCAGATCTTCTATTTTTTCCTTCTTCTTTGTTTTTGCAATTTCTTGAAAGTGTTCGGAATAGTGGCGCGACATACTGAAAAAACCCGAGATGCAATCTTGCAGTTCTTCCTTCATTTCTTCCACCGAAAGGGTAGGGCGCAAATTGTTCAGAAGCGAAATGTTTAGTTCATTTTCTTCCTTATCCATATCGTAGGTGCAAAAACACGACAAGCAGTTGTTGTTGAAATGGTTGCAAGCTGCCCGCACCTCGTTTATCATGTCTGCTTGAATGCCCATAAAACTGGGGAATGTCAACTGAATGCGGCAAGGATTTGATTTGTATAAATCCAAAAGAAATGCGGCACTTTGATATTTAAAGAAAATGCGCGAAACGGTTCCATCCGAATTGTCCTCATCGCTCACAATTCCAAAGTTCATGTCTTGGGCTGCTTGCAAAATCACACTTTTCACCTCTTGCGGGTGTTGATTGGCTTCGGCAAGGGGAGTAGTTACTTTTTCCTCTTCTTGCTCCACGTCGTCTTTTACAAGGCCTTCTATCTTTTTGGCTAATTTATGCCATATATTTTTTTGTCTCTTAAGGCTCATTACTCTTAGGTATTTTAGGGTACAAATTTACAACTTTCTTCGCAACCCCTTCTTCTTTTTCGTGGAAAAGTGGCTACTTGCCGAATAGTGCGCAATGGAACAGAAGAAAAATGTGTCAGCTTTTGTCATTTCCTATCAAGCCACTAGTTTTTCTTATTAAGCCACTAGTGAAACGCTATTAAGCCACTTGTTAGAAGTCTTTTTGGGGGAGGAAAAATGGTGACTTTGGGGACGTATTTTTAAGCATGAAAGAAGATATTTTTGTTCCATTTCTGTCTTCTTTCAGTTTACGCTATTTTCGCCGATGCGGGCCGCGTCGCCCCCACCGAGCTGCTCAAGTCGAATGGGTTCAATTTTCTCTCCTATAACTTTAGTTGCAGCATTTGCTGTTACTTGCATTAGTTGCTTGCACTCCCACTGATTATCAATGCTTTCAATAGTGTAAGCAGCAACATCCCTCGCTTGCACTTTCTTGTTTGCTGTCAGCCGTTTCTCACTCCTTTGCTTGCACTCCCTGTTTTTTGCATAAAAAGTGAATAATGACGTATACTTTTTGCATAATGACGTATACTTTCTGCATATTTTCCAGTGCAAGCAACTGTAAACGAGTGCAAGCAAGTGTAAGCAACCGATTTATTTGCTTGCACTCGTGAAACAATTGATAATCAGTGGAAGTGCAAGCAATTTGTGCAAGCAACAGTAAATCTTGCATTAAACTTTTAGGTGTGTTTGTACCGGTAAAAACCGCTGATTACCGATTTTTCCATTTTTGCATATATGCAGTTTTTATGCAATCTTTCCGTAGTTGTCTTTTTAGGAAACAAGAAAGGGAAAATTGAGGGTTGAAAAACGGACTTATTTCAGATTTTTTTTCTGTAATTCCTTTTTTACTTTTATTGAAGAAAAAATCTTGAATGTTTTAAGCGCATTTTCTTTCTCTGGGTTTTGTTCTTGGTGATGTTTGTCTATTCAGAATCTTAAAATGTATACTATTGTTAAACATTGCTCAAAATTCTAATTTTTTTAGTTTTATACCGCTCCTAATCTTTGCATTTTTCAAGTGAATTTGCAAACCTAGCTTACTTTTTGCACTCCTCATAATGCCCACTCATTAACAATGATGACAAAACATAGTATTAATAATTCTTAATCGGTTGGAAGAAAATGACCGAAAAAACTTGCTATGCTTGGAAAAACTAATAAATTTGCAAACAATTCAAAGGGTGAATTATAGCCTCTCGTAAGGGCTGTTGTTTGTGCCTATATTT
>CAVKKI010000251.1:0-3256 GCA_963656725.1 Oribacterium sp.
CTTCTGATTGTACAGCAACCTGTAGAACTTCATGTATGATTTCTGGGGCTAATTGGAACGTAAAATTTTTGTCAGGATCACATTTAAAATAATTTTCCACACCGTGTGAGAACATACTACATAACGAGAAAATACCAATTACCGTGTTCTTGTATGCTTTCTTTTGGCTTATAATGTCTTTGTATTTTTCTTTATCCTTCTCTTCTTCTTCGCTTTTGGTAAGTTCAGGAAGTTTCATTTCTTTATAGCCACCTATAGCCAAAGCCATTTGATAGAGAATCACAGCTGCAGCTTTTTCGGAAACCGTAACGCCATGGCCTCTACCTCTATCGTCTTCACCGAAACAAAGAAACAGAGCCTTTTTCTTTTCTTCTACATCGTCACCCAAATAATCATCGTATGCCTCTTTTATGCAGCACTGCATCCCTGAATGAGAGACAGATTCAGTAACCATGTCACCAAACGTAAAGAAAGGCAAATGACGTTCCTCTTGGTCTGAGACGTTGTCGCTAGGCTGCCAAGCAAAACGTTTTCTTGAAACAAGAATGTCGGTAATGGCATTCTTAGCAATACGGTTTTCGAAACTTGTGGTAGAGGCGTCATCGTTACCCCATGAATCTTCAAGTTCAGCCCCTGTTTTACATTTTATTATATACTTGTTATCTTTACCTTCATTTTCATAGATTGAAAAATCATATTTCTTTTTAGCGTTAGAATAAATAGGTTCTATGTCAGGAGTGCATACGTTAAATAAAGAAGTTGCACTAGCTTCATCCGTGTTTAAGCTAAGGTTCAATTTGTACAACCCGTAGTCATAATCTTTGAAGTACACCGTTTTATACCCATAATAATAGGCGGTAACATTGGCGGACCTACTACCTAGAAATTTAAACGGATTGGCAGAATTTGATATCTCTTTGAAACCATCATTGGGAATTAGCTGAAATATACCCAATTGTGTCCACATGCGATAAAGTGCCTTTGCCTGCTTAAAGCCAAAAGTTTTATAACTGATTTTGTCAATGCCCATAGGGTTCTTCTCTCCACCTTGATAAAAAGAAGCAGGTTGGCTTATCACGCGCAACAAGTTGAAGAAATTATGAACCATTCTTTGCCCTTCACTGTTAGAGGAGCACAATTTGGTGGGAAGTGTTACGTTTTTATTGATGACTTTGTAGTTTGAATTGGTTTCTCCTTCGGGCACCAACTGAAAACTACACCAATGGCTCTTTTTCAGTTTACTAGCGTAGTCGCAAGGGCGCACACACACCCAATAGGTGAGTTTGCCGTTCACCAGTTGCTGAATAACGTCACCAAATTGATAGAAAGGCACATCATCCTTTTTATCGTTATCTCCCAAGGCAGTGGCAGGCACAAAGCGTATTTGCGTGAGATGGGGAAGTTGCTTGACATTCACATTGAGCGTGGCATAAAGGTCTGACTGATTTTCGGCTTTAAACTCCATTGAGCCAATCCCCGTCTGCTCCCATTTTTCATTCTGAACTGACCCGTCAACTCCAGCCGCAATCATACTGCGATATTCACGGTATGCCTCCTCCGTACCAGTGGTTGCCACATAGCGCACATAGGGCTGCGAGGCATCTACCACTTCACCCAAAGAGGGTTCAACGACATAAGTGTCGGTATCCCAATTCTGAGGCAATGAGTCCACCTCTGCCATTGCTCCAAGCAAGCAAGAGAGGGCTTCATACTTCTTATAATTTTGTTCGGTAATTCCGCCCGTGCTGTCACCATTGTTTCCACCATTGGTGTCTAAATCGTTATCGTGACACGAAGCCAAGCCAAGGCTTGAAGCGGCTACTAAAGCGGAAAGCAAAAATTTAACGGGAAAAGGGTGTTTCCTATTCATTTGTAATTTCTTTTAAAAGTGGTGTTACAAGTTATTTCGCAAATATACAAATAAAGATTAGTAAGACATTAAGCATTATCAACTTTTCCTAAAAAAACAATCAAAAAAAGCAGAAATAAGATCTTTTTATCTTATTTCCGCTTTTCATATATGTAAATTTTCTTCTTAAAAGTATCTAGTCAAAGACATTAATACTCTTGAGTCATTTCAGCCACTTCGTCGTTTACTTTCTTGGCAAATTCGGCAATGCTGAGCACGCCTTGGTCGCCCTCGCCTTGCTTGCGCACAGCAACAGTGCCGTTGGCGGCTTCTTTCTCACCTACCACAAGGAGGTAAGGCACATGTTTCATCTCGTTATCACGAATCTTGCGGCCAATCTTCTCGGAACGATCATCAACATAAGCGCGCACATCCTGAGCATTGAGTTGCTCATACACTTGCTGTGCATAATCGTTGAACTTATCAGAGATGGGCAACACGGCCACTTGATCGGGAGTGAGCCACAAGGGGAACTTACCGGCAGTGTGTTCGATGAGCACGGCCACAAAGCGTTCCATAGAACCGAAGGGCGCACGGTGAATCATTACGGGGCGATGCTTCTGGTTATCGGCACCTGTGTATTCCAACTGGAAGCGTTCGGGCAGGTTGTAGTCTACCTGAATCGTACCCAACTGCCAACGGCGACCTAAGGCATCCTTCACCATGAAGTCGAGTTTCGGACCATAGAAAGCTGCTTCGCCATACTCGATGTGAGCGGGAAGTCCTTTCTCTTCACAAGCCTCGATGATGGCGTTCTCTGCACGCTCCCAATTTTCTTCTGAACCGATGTATTTTTCACGATGCACTTTGTCGCGAAGTGAAATCTGAGCTTCAAACTTATCAAACTTCAGCGCCTTGAAAATAATCATGATGATGTCCATCACACGAAGGAATTCATCTTTCACTTGTTCGGGGGCGCAGAAAATGTGGGCATCATCTTGAGTAAAGCCACGCACACGCGTCAGTCCGTGAAGTTCACCACTTTGTTCGTAACGGTAAACCGTGCCAAACTCTGCACAGCGGAAGGGCAATTCCTTATAAGAACGGGGACGCCAAGCAAACACAGCGCAGTGGTGGGGGCAGTTCATAGGCTTGAGCATATACTCCTCGCCTTCTTCGGGGGTATGGATGGGTTGGAAGGAATCCTTACCATATTTTGCATAGTGACCCGAAGTGACATACAGATTCTTCGAACCAATATGCGGAGTCATCACTTGCTGATAGCCGTAGCGCTTCTGAATCTTTTTCAAAAAATCCTCTAGACGCAGACGCAGAGCCGTGCCTTTGGGCAACCACATGGGAAGGCCCTTACCAACGAGGTCGGAGAACATGAAGAGCTCCATTTCC
>CAVKKI010000252.1:0-3224 GCA_963656725.1 Oribacterium sp.
GTTCAAAACCAACCAGTGCGCAGCACGCCCATCAGTGTCATCAGTGTAATCTGTGTTCGAAAAAGCAATTTGCGTTCGTAAAGCTCATTCGTAAAATTCGCCTCATTCGCGGTTCCTCTTCTTCTTTATAAAGCGCAAAGCGCTTGCGCCATCCATTCTTATTTTCGTTTATCAGCCCCCTCTCATGAAATCGTTAGACCATCAGTTGTTGGCCCTGCTTCGTTGCGCGGTCAGCACGGATTGCTGTGAACCCATTAAGCTCGCTGCTTGCCCGTGGAGCGAACTAAGCAAACTGGCGCAGGCGCAAGGCGTGTCGGTGTTGGTGATTGACGGATTGCAACGATATTTGGCGCTGCACGCAGAGTGTCAACCCTTTGCTGGGGAAACGATGGGGCAGAAGATGCAGCGCATGCAGTGGTTCGGACAAGTGTTGGCCTACGAACAAATGTATGCCAAACACGAGCGGAGCATGGCAGAGTTGGCGCAGTTTTATGCCAGCAAGGGCATCCGCATGATGGTGCTGAAGGGCTATGGCTTGTCGCTCGACTGGCCCGTGCCCAACCATCGACCCGTGGGTGACTTAGACATTTACAATTTCGGTAAATGGCAAGAGGCCGATGCGCTGCTCACGAAAGAACAAGGCATTAAGGTGGACGACGGACACGAGCACCACACAGTGTTCTGCTTCCACAGTGTGCCAGTGGAGAATCACTACGACTTTATCAACACCAAGGCGCACCGCGATGCTCCGAAGATTGAGGCCCGACTAAAACAACTAGCCGAAACGGGGAACAAGGAGATAGAGGTGAAAGGCGCAAAAATTGTTTTGCCCTCGACCAACTTCAACGCGCTCTTCCTCATGCGCCACATGGGGCAGCACTTTGCCGGTGAACACTTAAACCTGCGTCAGGTGCTCGACTGGGGCTTCTTCGTGCGTTCCCACCACCACGAGGTGGATTGGCCCGCAATCATTGCCTTTTTAAAAGAAATAGGCCTTTACACCTTCTTCAACCAAATCAACGCCCTCTGCACCGACCACCTCGGTTTCCCCGAGGATTGTTTCCCCACTATCGAAAGAAACACCGCTCTCTCCCTTCGCATTTTGCAAGACATTCTTCACCCTGAATTCAACGAAGAGAAGCCCGCTCAAGGGCTGCTCCCCATCCTCGCTTTCAAGTGCCGCCGCTGGTGGCACAACCGATGGAAGCACCCGCTTGTTTATAAAGAATGGCTGCTACCGATGTTCTTGACTTTGCTTTGGAGCCATTTGAGAAGATTTGAAACGATTAAGGATTAACCCAAGAGAACACAAGAACGTAGATGAAGAAAAAGAAAATACTATTTGTTTGTCAATACTTCTATCCCGAAACCTTTCGAGGCAACGACATCGCTTTTCATTGGGCGGAAGAAGGGCATGAAGTGCATGTGGTGACAGGCATACCAAACTATCCCAAAGGAAAGTATTACGACGGCTATGGCTTGTTTCGTAAGCGCAAAGAAGTAATTAATGGCGTAAGGGTGACACACCTGCCCATCATTCCTCGTGGGAACGACAACAAGGTGATGCTATTGCTCAACTATTTGAGTTTTTGGATAGTAGGATGGATCTGGATGTTTTTCCATGCATTGTGGCATCAATACGATGTGGTGTTTTGTCAACAACTTTCGCCCGTCACGATGTCGAGCCCTGCCGTTTTATATAAGAAGTTGAGGCACAAACCGCTCTACACTTGGGTGCTCGATCTATGGCCCGAAAGTTTGACTGCGGCAGGAGGGGTGACAAACAAACACATTCTGAACTTTTTCGACCGCTTTGTTAAGAACGAATACAAACACTCTGACAAGATTCTCACCTCTTCGAAAAGTTTTGAGCAAAGCATTGTGAAGTATGGCGATTATCAAGACAAAATAGTGTATTTCCCTCAGTGGAGCGACGGTGCTTCACGTGCATCTCTTTCAAGTTTCGTTTTGCCCAAGGAATTAGAAGAACTTGCAAATGGAAAGAATTTTATCGTGATGTTTGCTGGTTCGGTGGGCGAGGCGCATGGTATGGAATGCAACATGAAGGCTGCATTGAAAACGAAGGATTACCCGAACATAAAATGGGTGATTGTTGGAGACGGACGCCGATTAGATTGGGTCCGTTCTTTCGTAAAGGAGCATTCATTAGAAAACACGGTGTTTACCTTAGGTCGTTTCCCATCAGAAGCCATGCCTTTGTTTTTCGAAAAGGGCGATGCTATGCTCGTTTCGTTAACCGACTCCCCACTGTTTAACTTGTATTCTCCAGCAAAGATAGCTTCGTATATGGCTGCCGAGCGTCCCATTATTGCCGTTCTCAATGGCGAGGGCGCTGAGGTGATTCAATCCGCTGAATGCGGATGGAACGTGAAAGCCGGTGATGCTGACGGATTGGCAGAATTGGTGATTGCTTTGTCTCAGAAGGACAAAAGTGAATTGAGAACCAAAGGTAAGAATGGAAAAGCATATTACGACAAATACTTTACCAAGCAAGAGTGTTTGAAGAAATTGGACAACATAATGAATTTATAACTATGGAAAAATTGCTATTTACAGGTGGCTCGGGTTTCTTGGGTAAGAATATCCGTCCACTATTAGAAAACAATTATGAGGTAACAACCTGTGGGCGTGGTCAAGACAACGATATCAAGGCTGACTTAGCCAACGAAGAACCGAAGTTTGACGTACACTACGACATTGTGTTGCACGCTTGTGGCAAAGCCCACATCGTACCAAAGACGGAAGAAGAAAAACAAGCCTTTTTCCAAACGAACTACGAAGGAACAAAACATCTTTGTTCGGCTCTAGAAAAAATTACCCCCCCAATTTCTTATTTTCATAAGCA
Source organism: Oribacterium sp. (assembly GCA_963656725.1). GTDB lineage: Bacteria > Bacteroidota > Bacteroidia > Bacteroidales > Bacteroidaceae > Alloprevotella. Next base: position 2,867 of record CAVKKI010000252.1, read on the forward strand.
CCGTTGCCGTTTATGGATGTGATTACGGAGATTTGATTACCGAGGAACATCCGCTGAACGGAAACACTCCTTACGCCAAGAGCAAAATCATGGCGGAGACTTATTTGATAGAATGGTGTAAGAAGAACAAAGTAACGTTGACCATTTTGCGCCCTTCGTTGATAGCCGGAAAAGAGGCTCCAGGAAATTTAGGAGCGATGATAAATGGCATTCGAAAAGGCTTTTACATGAACATTGCCGGTGGCAAAGTGGTGAAGAGCATTGTGATGGCTGAAGACATTGCCCGACTCGATTGAATGTGCAGAACACTGGCAACTCATAGCCTTTCTTTCACTGACACGTCGTCGCAGAACACGGC
>CAVKKI010000253.1:0-3207 GCA_963656725.1 Oribacterium sp.
GCCTATATGCAGACTAACGTGATGGAACGTGTGAAAGGAGCCATTGCCGGTTGGAAGCGCCAACTTCCCGGCACTCAGTTCACCGACATTGAACTTGCTGATGTAAACGGAAAAAACCACAAGCTTTCGGAATACGTGGGCAAGGGCAAATATGTGCTCATCGACTTTTGGGCCTCTTGGTGTGGCCCCTGCCGACGCTCTATGCCTGAGGTAAAAAAGATATACGACGCATATAAGGATAAAGGTTTTGAGATTATCGGTCTCTCTTTCGACAACGACAAAGAAGCTTGGACGGGAGCCATCAAAAAACTTGAATTGCCTTGGATTCACCTCTCCGACCTTAAGGGGTGGGAAAGCGTAGCCGGCCGCACATACGGCATCAACGCCATCCCCGCCACCTTGCTCATTGGCCCTGATGGCAAAATCATTGCCAGCGGTTTGAGCGCTGAGCAAGTAGGCGAAAAACTGAAAGAACTCATAAAGTAACAACACTCCCTATGAGGATGAAATGCTGAGTCGCATAAAGCATCATTGCTTACCGACCCAGCATTTTTTTATTCTTCCATGCAAGATTTTTCTTTATACCTTATTTATAGAGTAGAACCATCGGGAATTTTATAGTATTCAGAAACTAGTAGTTCCCCAAGAATCACCCATTCGCCCAGTGACCGAACAAGAACTTGCAGCCCAACTAAAAGAAGGAAACAACCTTGCACGCGAGGAGCTCTACAAGCTCTTTGCGGGGCGACTATTGTCTCTTGCCATACGCTACGTAGGCAATCGTGAAGAGGCTGAAGATGTGCTTCACGATGGGTTCCTTCTTATCTATGAGAAAGCCGGCAAGTTCGCCTATAAAGGTCCAGGGTCGCTAGGCGCTTGGCTTCAGCGAGTGTTTACCAACCACGTGCTGAGCTATTTAAGTAAAGAGCGAAAAATGAGGATGGAAGAGGTTGACGAAATGCCCGACCCTATGGACGAAGACGAAGCACCCCCACCCATTAGCGCCGACACCATACACTCATTCATCACCGAACTCCCCACAGGCTTTCGCACCGTGCTCAACCTCTACCTCGTAGAAGGTTGGAGCCATGCCGAAATTGCAGCCAAGCTAGGAATTAAAGAGAGCACTTCTGCTTCGCAATACCTACGAGCCAAGAAGTTACTTAGAGAAAAGATTACAAACTACCTTAACGCACAAGAGTTATGAACAACCACCTTAGCAATTGGGAAAAAGACTTGCAAAGCCGCCTCGCCGACCACGAGGTAACGCCCCCCGCCATGGGATGGGAACGGTTGCAAAAGGCTCTCGAAGCAAAAGCCACAGCTTCATCTGATGCTTCTGGAATTTCTCCTAAAGCAAAGGAAGCCATATCCGTGCGCAAGGTTAAGAATAAAACACGCCGACCGCTATTCACTCTTTGGCTCACCACTGCCACAGCAGCGGCAGCCTGCTTGATAATAGCCCTTCTCCCCCACTCTTCTTCCGATAATTTATCTATTAAAGAACAGCCCGTGGCGCAACAAGCGGAGCCAACTGCTTCTTCCATAGCAAAAGCCAACGAAACAAGGAATTGCGATGCACAAACCCCTCATCGTTCTACAGCCTCTCAACCACTTCACGCACGAATAGCGCAACAATTGGAGCGACTAAACAATCAGGCTGAAGCGAATGCACAAAACACGCTTGCCGCTATTCCAAACGCAACAGAAAATACAACCGAAGGTTTAGGCAACGAAAGGAACGCAAACTCCCCCACCCCAACACCCTCCACGGCAAGCGCCGACACACTATCTGCCAGCCATTCACTACTTGCCGAAGCCACATCTTCCACCTCCTCTTCCTCTATCAACTCTTCTTTCTCACGCAGCAAGCAAGAGGCTGACAAGGCTGAAAGAATGGCTACCTATCAAGCTCTGATGCAGAAGAAGCTCCATGAAGAGAAGCGCTCGCTCAGTTTGGCGCTTATGGCTAGCACCCATCTTGGCGGAAGTTCCACGCAACTTGGCTACTTGCCCTTAGCCACCAGTAGCAGCACATCAAATAACCTCCCCACTTATGAGGAAAACGATGTTGAAAAATCGGAGGGAATGCCCACTGTGATGGGGGCCAACCTCAATCAATATGTCAACTCAAAGGCGCACCATAAAATGCCCGTACAAATAGGTTTGAATCTGAACATTCCACTCAGCAATCGTTGGGGACTGACCACTGGTCTTACCTACACGCGCTTGAATAGCGACACACAATCGGGCACCCCAACCGCCTACTACGCCACCGAACAGACCTTACACTACGTAGGCATTCCGTTGCAATTGAATTACACAATTCTAAACACACGCTACGTGGGACTTTACGTAGGAGCTGGGGCAGCTATAGAAAAATGCGTGAAAGGAGTGCAACGCACGGAGTATGTGGTAGGAAGCAACTACCACGCCACCACACCCGAAGTTCACAACCTTGGACGCGGACTGTGGCAAGCATCGCTCGGAGCCACCGCTGGTTTTGAGCTACACCTTACTCGTCAAGTGGGTCTCTACGTTGAGCCTGGTGTGCGCTACTATCTGCCCGATGGAAGCAGTTTGCCCAACATCCGCCACGATAAACCTTTTAATTTTAGCTTGCAAACTGGACTTCGATTCTCTCCTTTTAAGTAAGAAATGTGCTTATTTAGAGAAGCGAAATAGTTCATTGAGGCATAAGAAAAGGAAGAGATTTTGTCTCTTCTTTTTTTATTTTTTCACTAAACTAATTTCTTCTCTCGCTTGCGTTTATACTTGCGCCGACGCGAACCGCGTCGCCCCCACTGAGTTGCTCACCCCCCCTATAAAGTTAGTTGCACAATTTGCTGTTACTTGCACTAATTGCTTACACTCGCACTGATTATCAACGATTTCACGAGTGCAAGCAACTATTTTTTTGCTTGCACTTGCTTACATTTGCTTGCACTCTACTGCAATTGAGGTGATTTGCGAGTGCAAGCAACACCTTTATTGCATACAAAAACAATGTAAGCAAAGTAGATTATGCAAGCAAACAAACATGCTGCTTACACTCTTGAAATATATGATATTCAATGCAGTGCAAGTAACTTGTGCAAGTAACAGTAAATGCTGCAAGTAAACTTACAGGTAGAAGAAATATCCTTTTCTTATTAGCAAACGCTAGTTCTTCTGGGGGGGCGACGCGTCCCGCGTCGGCGCTAGCAC
>CAVKKI010000254.1:0-3195 GCA_963656725.1 Oribacterium sp.
TACAGCACGTTACTACAAGGGCTTGGGGCAATGGTTGTGTTATGTGGGATTTCCCGACACTACCCTGAAGAAATGGACAGGTGAAAGAGAAATAACGAAGTTGAGTGAACAACTAATCCAGTTGAAACTAACGGAGACGGAGCAAAAACAAACGAACGACTCTTTTAACGAATGGAAGCAGCAGCAAGTGGAGATGACAATGGCAAACGCCCCCTTGCGCAGCAGCTTCTCGAGTGGTGGACGCTCAACTTCGCAAACTATGCAGCAATTGACGAGCAAAGAGCAACAGGTGGTGATGCGCTTGCAAGCCTTCCCACTCGAACGCTCTTCGCCCATCGATTGCATGAATTTTCTTTCGGAACTTAAAAACCTGCTACAAACCCCACTAAACGATGTTGCCACCGCCCCCCAACAATAACGAAGCGCCCAACACTTCCACAGCCAAAAAACCGAAGGTCTATACCGACCAGCCCGTGTATGTGCGCTCCTACACCTTGCTAAAGGAACTCACCGTTTGCTATAGTCGCATTCCACGCGATTTACGCTACACACTGGGCTCGCGCATGCTGGAGGCCATGACCGATGAGGTGATGAACGTGGTGCATGCCTTTAAAACGGCAAAAGGCAAAGCCCCGTTTATAAAAGAGGCTATGCTGCGATTAGAGGAGGTGAAGGTTTATTTACGCTTGCTGAAAGACGTGGATGCCATTAGCACAAAATTCTATCTGCACACTCTTCCGCTCACTGCGGATGTGACCACGCAATTGGCTTCATGGCATAATTTCACCCAGCGTAGGGAAACAACAAGCACATCGTTTTCTAAACCCTAAATGGAAGAGCATGTTTGTGCATCAAACGAACTGACATGTGTAATTGTGTGGAACCTTGTTACGGTCGGAATGTGGATGATATGACAAGTTATTTGCAGCGCACCAGGATGGGGTTCAGACAGTACGTCTCTCTGCCCACAATCGTTCTTTTACGAAAGAAAAACATAACTCAGAGAGAAAAAATGTTGCAAGCGTGCAACCGCTGCGAGGGCCCTTCTCAACTCTTTAACCCTTTTGCGGTAAAGAGGAAAAATTGGCTCTACAGCCTACAGCAGGTACTGTCGTTAGCGTTCCTCCCGGCTTCGGGCTACCGCAACGGGAGCAACCTCAACAATCAGGGCTCGAACGGCAACTACTGGTCGAGTACGCTCAATTCCAGCAACCGCAACAACGCGTACAACCTGAACTTCAACAGTAGCAACCACAACGTCAACAACAACAACAACCGTTACAACGGCTTCCCCGTTCGCCCCGTCGCAGCACCCTCCTTTCCCTGGGATTATGGGAAACAATGACTCGGTTCTGCTAATTACACCTTTAATTACACTCTGTTTTAGAAAGCAGGAGTGGTTAATGAAAAAATGTTTGTTCGTAACGATGCCACATGCTCTTTTTAAACTTTCGCGTGAGCAATTGCTTCACGACCTGTATCGTGCCTATAGGCGCGCACGCCTTCACAAAGTATGCTCAACCGACCAACAATATTTCGAGCTACACTTAGATGAAGAACTGGTGAATCTCACCAATGAATTGTATAACCGAACTTATAAGCCCAGTCCCAGCATTTGTTTTATTATTCGTGACCCCAAACAACGCGAAGTGTTTGCGGCCAATTTTCGCGACCGGGTGGTTCACCATCTCTATTACGCCTACACCCATCATCTTTTTGAGCGCACTTTCATTGCCGACAGCTATAGCTGCATTGAGCGTCGAGGCACGCATTACGGCATTAATCGCTTAGCCCACCACATTCGAAGTGAAAGCCACAACTATCGCCAAACTTGCTACATTCTAAAAGTAGACATTAAGGGCTACTTTATGCACATCAACCGGCAAAAGCTATTCACCCTTTGCATGCACACTCTTGAAAAACATCGCAAACGAAGAATGGAGGATTGGAAACCTTGGGACACCACTCACGATTACGACCTTGTGTGCTACCTGACGCGCCTGTTTACCCTTCAAGATTGTTTACAAGGGTGTCAACGCCGTGGCAACCCAGATGATTGGAAGGGGCTGCCTCCATCCAAATCCTTGTTTTTTAGTGCAGAAGGTTGTGGCTTGCCCATTGGCAATTTAACCTCTCAGCTATTCAGCAATGTGTATATGAACGAGTTCGATCACTACTGTAAGCGCACCCTGCGGTGTCGCCACTACGGACGCTATGTAGACGATGCTTATGTGGTGAGCCGCGACAAACAGTGGCTCAAAAGTCTCGTTCCCTTGATGAGCAAGTTTTTAAGCACCGAATTAGGACTTCAACTTCATCCTCAAAAAACACGAATCGACGATAACCTTTTGGGGGTTTCCTTTTTAGGGGCTTACCTCAAACCTTGGCGCACTTATGTGCGTCGCGACACCGTGCAGCGAATGAAGCGAAAGGTGCGAGCGCTCAATGTGGAGAAAACCACTCCAAGCTATTTGCGCTCGTCAATGGGCTCATTTGCGGGTGTGTTTTCTCATCACAAAGGTCTGCGCGTTTGCGAACTCGCTTTATGCACACCTAATAGAGAAGTGCTTCGTAAGGGATTTTTCACTCAAGGCATGAAGAGTTTTTTGATTTATCGCAGTGTGATGCGAAAATGGCACGCTAAGCTAGAAATGACGCGTGTGTTATAGAGCCACGTTTTAATCGCTTACTGTTAGAGTTGCTTTTTCCTCTTTTACAGACAATAATAACCGTTTTTTTGATCATCGTCCATCGGTCGGTGTACGCCCGTACATCGACCGATGGACGATTGTACACCGACCGTTGTACGAGCGTACACCGACCGATGTACGGTGATTAGAAAAACGGTTGAGAAAATTCTTGCAAGGCCTTTTAAAATCGTTCTAACTACTTATGATTGTTGTGCATGCCGATACGTTGTTGCAATGGGGCAGTGTGTTAGAAGAAAATAGACATTCAAAGCCAACATCACCAATCAAATTCATTCGTCATATTAACGACAACAGAGACAACAGTGACAACGCTTTTGAGCAAAGTTGTCTTTATTGTTGTTTATTGTAGGGTTCTTTTTAGGGTTTATCAATATGAAAAATATTGTGGTTTAATCACCTACTTATGGAAGCGAACCATAAATAAATAGCTCGTGGTCAATCATAGTCCCTATTAGTGCGGGCTGAAAGCCCAATGTTTGCACCC
>CAVKKI010000255.1:0-3130 GCA_963656725.1 Oribacterium sp.
TTGTCAATCTATAGACGTTTACCATTTAAACTCTGAATTATATATCAATCAAAACAAATAAAATTATTATGAAGATAAAGAAAGGTTTTGAACTCCGAGATATTTGCGGTGAAAAAGTTATAATCGCATCAGGAATCGAGAACATCGATTTTAATCAAATGATATCTTTAAACGAAAGTGCTGCCTACCTTTGGAAAAATATAGAGGAATTAAACTCTTTTGATGAAAATGTGCTTGCAAGTCTGCTTTGCGAAAATTATGAAGTAGATGAGAATACTGCATTAGAAGATTCCCAAAGTATTTTAAAAGATTGGCTAGAACAAGGCATTATTGAAGAATAAAGATTTGCTTTGAATTATTTTTGAAGATTAAACGCTTACACAACAATACTAATATATTATAAAATGAAAGAATTATCTCTCAAGTATGGATGTAATCCCAACCAAAAGCCTGCTCGCATTTATATGGAAAAAGGCGAACTTCCTATAGAGGTATTATCAGGCCGCCCTGGATACATCAATTTTTTAGATGCATTAAATGGTTGGCAATTAGCACGTGAACTTCGTGATGCGACTGGAATCCCTGCTGCAGCCTCTTTTAAACACGTTTCGCCTGCAGGTGCCGCCATTGGATTGCCTTTAAATGATACACTAAAGAGAATATATTTTGTAGATGATATAAAAATTCCACTTTCTCCCATTGCAACAGCCTATGCAAGAGCTCGTGGCGCAGACAGAATGTCCTCTTATGGAGATTTTATTTCATTGTCAGACACTTGTGATGAAGCAACAGCTCTCCTTATAAAACGTGAAGTAAGCGATGGAATCATAGCCCCCAATTACACTCCAGAAGCTTTAGAAATTCTTCGTTCAAAGCGAAAAGGAAACTATGTTATACTAAAGATTAATCCCGAATATCGACCTTCGCCTATTGAACACAAACAAGTGTTTGGAGTAACGTTTGAACAAGGTCGCAATGACATTAATCTGAATAGTGATAAATTGTTTGAAAACATTCCAACAAAAAACAAAGAATTTACAGAAGAAGCTAAACGCGATTTAAAAATAGCCCTTATTACACTCAAGTATACTCAATCCAATTCAGTATGCTATGTAAAAGATGGTCAAGCTATAGGCATCGGTGCAGGTCAACAAAGCCGTATACATTGCACCAGATTAGCTGGCAATAAAGCTGACATATGGTGGTTACGTCAACACCCTAAAGTTATGAATTTACCTTGGATTGAAGGAATCAAACGTGCTGATCGCGACAACACAATTGATATTTACATATCTGAAGATTATAATGACGTTCTTGCTGATGGCACATGGCAACAATTCTTCACGAAGAAACCAGAGATTTTAACTCTACAAGAAAAGAAGGAATGGATTAGTAAAAACACAGGAATAGCTTTAGGTTCTGACGCATTTTTCCCCTTCGGTGACAATATTGAACGTGCGCATAAAAGCGGCGTGGAATATGTAGCTCAAGCTGGTGGAAGCGTACGTGATGATCATGTTATTGCAACTTGCGATAAATATGGAATATCGATGGCGTTCACTGGAATTCGACTATTTCATCATTGATATTTAAACTATACCCCCAACAAAATAAAATATTTGCGTTGAATTGAGAATCTTTCACCATTGAGAATCTCTATATGAAAATCTAATTAAATTGGCAAAAACGAGATTACAAAGAATTTGAGAAAAATTCAATAAAGATTGATTAGATTTCAATGGTGAAAGACCTATACTGTAGTTTTTTTTGTACTTTTGCATACAAAATAGTCATTTCTGCTACAAATCAAAAGAATATAGCAATGTCAAAAGAACATTCAAAAGAATTAATGAATCTTGCTGCCGACAATATCAGAATATTGGCTGCAAGTATGGTTGAACGTGCAAAATCGGGACACCCTGGTGGAGCTATGGGAGGAGCCGATTTTATTAACGTGCTTTATTCAGAATTTCTTATCTATGACCCCGAAGATACAACATGGAGATGCCGCGATCGTTTCTTTTTAGACCCAGGTCATATGTCTCCAATGCTATATTCTCAATTAGCATTAATTGGAAACTATAGTATCGAAGAACTTAAACAATTCCGCCAATGGGGTTCCCCCACACCGGGACATCCTGAAATTTGTCCCGAACGAGGCATCGAAAATACAAGTGGTCCACTAGGTCAAGGACACTCTTACGCTGTGGGTGCTGCAATAGCTGCCAAAGCTCTTTATGCACGCACAGGTAATCCAGGTTTTGCAAAAGAAAAAATTTACGCCTACATTTCTGATGGTGGTGTTCAGGAAGAAGTCTCGCAAGGAGCAGGACGTATTGCAGGACATTTAGGGTTGAACAACCTTATTATGTTCTTTGATGCTAATGAGATTCAGCTTTCCACACAAACTGCAGCTGTTATCTCGGAAGATACAGCCATGAAATACCGTGCTTGGAATTGGAATGTAATAGAAATAGACGGTAATGATGCCACTCAAATAAGAAAGGCTCTTAGGGATGCTAATACAGAGCAATCACGCCCGACACTTATTATTGGACATTGTGTTATGGGAAAAGGATGCCGTCAAGCTGATGGATCATCTTACGAACGTAATTGCAAGACACATGGTGCACCCTTAGGCGGAGAAGCATATATAAAAACCATACTCAACCTTGGTGGAAATCCTGAAGATCCTTTCGTAATACGAGACGAAGTAAAAGTTCTCTATGCAGAACGAAAAAAGGAACTTCAATCAATTGTAGCTAATCGACGAGCTGAAGAAAAGGAATGGGAAAATGACAATTTAGAAAAGGCATCACAACTTAATGATTGGATGAAAGGTAAACTTCCCAAAATTCCATGGGAAGAAATAGAACAAAAACCTAATTCACCAACTCGTAACGGCTCCTCAGCTTGTTTGAGTTTATTGTCAAAGTATGTGCCAAATATGATTGTTTCATCTGCGGACCTCTGCAATTCAGATAAAACAGATGGATTCTTGAAACACACCACGGAGATTACACGCACCAATTTTGCTGGAGGATTTTTCCAAGCTGGTGTTTCCGAATTATCTATGGCTTGCGTTTGTATCGGCATGATGCTTCATGGAGGAATTATAACAGCAATGGGG
>CAVKKI010000256.1:0-3129 GCA_963656725.1 Oribacterium sp.
TAGCCCAGGGCAAGCGAAGCGGCGCCCTGGGGTACAGTTGAGCAGAAAAGCACGCTCTGAAAGAGCAAAAGCATAACTACGCAAACGCTCGTGCTCCTAGCAATGCTTTTGCTCTTTCAGAGCGACGTGTCCGCTAGCGATTTAACCCAGGGCGCCGCTTCGCTTGCCCTGGGCTAGGTGCATACATTGGGCTTTTCTTTGACAAAATCGGCTGCGGCTCTTCAATGCTCAAGCAAGCTTGGCATTGCGTTCGCCTTGCACGATTTTTCAGCCCGCATTGATAATAAACGCATTCGTCACGAAAAATCGCAACATAAAAATTTGCCATGTTAAAACGTTTTAGGGGGGTAATCAGCCTAGAAGCAAGAAGGAAAGCCAGTAAAGGGGTAGCATCGAGATGATAGCTGTGGCTTTACTGGCTTTCTTTCTTAGGGCTTTTGTGTTTTTATGAGGCGGTAATAATCACCTTTTAGAGAATCACCTTTTAGAGTGGTTCTAAAAATTCTGATTTTAGTATTCTACTATTCTGAAATGTAAATTACTTTCACTCTTCAACTACTTGCACTTTGAACTTCTGAATAAAATTCTTCACATTCTCGCATCTGTAGGCCTTGAGTGCCTTTCGTTCGTCTTTTTTGATGACGCGGAGCCAACGATTAGAGACACTGAAGTTTTCGTTGTATGCAAATGCGTCATTATACCTATAGAAATAGAATGTAGACTGTTCGTCTTCTTGTTGCAGAAAGGGTGTGTTGCTTTTTTTAATTTCCACCCTACTACTTCCATTTGGAGCTTTGATGTAGTAGAACAAATAATAACAGTTCTCGCTCGTTTTTAATTGGAGCTTAAAAAGCTTGCACTCCTGTGTAACCCCATTTATAGGTAGATTTTGGGTGCTAAGCTTCCAAAGTGTTCCATGTTCCAAATAATAAGTATAGAGGCGTTGCAAGGCATCCAAATGTTGTGTCTTAACTTTAGGGGTTTTGTAGGTAATTTCTGTGGGGGCGTAGTCCATATATTTGCTTATCTCGCTATTGTATTCTAGCATCGAAGGCAATATAGAAATGTAGGCGGCCACCACCTCATCGTCAGTTGGCTCTATTGGCGCAACCCCATTGATATTATTAATGCGTTGTGTGCTAATGAAGGAGGCTTGTGTCTTCCAGTCTGTTAGGTCGTGATCTTCATCTAATTTGTCATAGTTAGGGTAGGCATTTCGAATGCAGAACAATTCGCCACGGTCTGAATAATTAGCAATGCCTACTTCATCGCCAAAGCAGAAGAAGGGGAGCACGTTGAGGTCCCCCTGTTCTTGGCCTTTCTCATCGAGTTTAGTGTAGGCTTTTCTATTTAGATATTTTCTCGTCACGAGCACATCGGTGATTTGGTTGTTGGCTTTTCGTTTGTCGAAGCTCTCGGCAGGGTTTATGTCGATGGCGGAGTGGCCTGCCCCATTGGCTTCGATTTCTGCTCCGGTGCGATATTTCACTATAAACTGATATTTGGAGTGCTTGTCGTTGCTGCTGAAATGCACGTTTGGCTCGGCATTTTTTTTGCCCGTTACGAATTTTGTAAAGTCGAACCCTTCCGACTTATTTACGTAGGCCGTTTGCTTCTTCACGTTCGAGAAGAGCGCATCTTCATAGTCGGCCGTGAGGTGCAGGTTGTAGACGGTGTAGTCGCCCTTTGAGAAGTAGTTGGTAGAGTAGCCATTATAGAAGGCGTCGATTGAACTTTCTTTATAATCGGTAAGGACGTTTTTGATATCGTTATCGAAATCGTCATCGTCATCGTCATCGTCAGGGTTTGCATATTCGTTGTTAATCACTCCGCCAGTGCCATCCGATAATTCGAGATTGGGGTCCCACATGTTGAAGTAGTTCCACAAGAAACTGGTGTTGCTCAACTCCTTCCAAGTGGCAGCTTTATTGATATTGTTTGTTGAGCTGATAACGTCGATGCCCTCGTAATTTTCCTGAAGGGCATATTGGGGGTCGGCCATGAGGCGCAGCACGTTGAAGAAGTTTTGCACCATGCGCTCGGCATCGCTCTTGTTGAAGGCTAGGCGGGTGGGCAGGTAGTTGTTATCGCCCACTTTGAGGTAGTTCTGCAGGTTCTCGTCGCCATAGGGCACGAGCTGGAAGGTGCACCAATGGCTTTGGCGGCGCTTTGGTTTCATGCTGCAAGGGCGCACACACACCCAGAAGGTGGGAGTATGCACCACTTGCCCTTTCTCGTCTTTGCCCGTAAGGTCTTGATACACCACATCGCCAAAACTATAGTAGGTGCCCGAGGGCGAGATAAGTCCGTTGCTGCCTAAGGCGTCTTCGCTCACAAAGCGTATTTCTTCGAGGGTGGGCAGTTGCTTCACGTTCACGCGGAGTGTGGCAAAGTGGTCGGTAGTGTTTTCAAGGTTAAACTGCATGGAGCCTATGCCGTCCATTTGCCAGGTGTCGTTGGTGGGCGTGCCGGTTACGTCTTTCGAGAGGTAGCTGCGATAGATGCGGTCGGCTTCGGCTTGGCTTGTGGTTACGACGTAGCGCACGTGGGGCTCGGCGTCGTTGTTCACGTCGCCTACGGTGGGGGTTACGGTGTAGGTGTCGGAGTTCCAATTGCTGGGTAGCGTGTCTACACTAGCCAAGGAGCCGAGCAGTGTTTGCAGGGCTTGGTATTTTTGGGCTAGGGCTTCGTTTTGCTCTGTGCCGTCGCCGCCATTTTGGCCGCCTTCGGCTAGGTCGTTGTCTTTACACGAGCCCAGTGCCAGGGTCATTGAAAGGCCAAGGGCGAATGGGGCGAAGAGGGAAAGTGCTTTCTTCATAAGTGCTTTAATTTTTAAATGGGTAAATATTTTTTGCAAATGTACGAAAATATATTATAAGTAGGTAATCAAAATTATTTTTATATAACGAATGGGATAATTACCAATGCGGGCTGAAAAATCGTGCAAGGCGAACGCAATGCCAAGCTTGCTTGAGCATTGAAGAGCCGCAGCCGATTTTGTCAAAGAAAAGCCCAATGTATGCACCTAGCCCAGGGCAAGCGAAGCGGCGCCCTGGGTTAAATCGCTAGCGGACACGTCGCTCTGAAAGAGCAAAAGCATTGCTAGGAGCACGAGTGCTTGCGTAGTTA
>CAVKKI010000257.1:0-3129 GCA_963656725.1 Oribacterium sp.
AGCCCAGGGCAAGCGAAGCGGCGCCCTGGGTTACAGTTGAGTAGAAAAGCACGCTCTGAAAGAGCAAAAGCATAACTACGCAAACGCTCGTGCTCCTAGCAATGCTTTTGCTCTTTCAGAGCGACGTGTCCGCTAGCGTTTAAACCCAGGGCGCCGCTTCGCTTGCCCTGGGCTAGGTGTAGCATTGGGCTTTTCTTTGACAAAATCGGCTGCGGCTCTTCAATGCTCAAGCAAGCTTGGCATTGCGTTCGCCTTGCACGATTTTTCAGCCCGCATTGATAATTATCCCATTCGTTACAAAAAATAATTTTGATTACCTACTTACATAAAATAGTTGTACATTTGCAACAATCAACAAACACATGCTCAATAAAAAAGAAAATTGCTATGAAAAAGACGAAACATCTCTTTTCCCTATTAGCCCTAGGGTTGGGGCTTGCCCTGAGCCTTGGCTCGTGTAAAGACAACGACCTGGCCGATGGCGGATCGAATGGCGGCGACGGCACAGAGCAAAACGAGGCCCTAGCCCAAAAATATCAAGCCCTGCAAACTTTGCTCGGCTCCTTGGCTAGCGTAGACTCTTTGCCCAGCAATTGGAATTCCGACACCTACACCGTGTCCCCCACCATAGGCCTAGTGAAAGACGAGGCCGAGCCCCACGTGCGCTACGTTGTCACCACAAGCCAAGCCGAAGCCGACCGCCTCTATCGCAGCTACCTATCGAAAGACGTGACCGGCACACCCACCGACGACTCCTGGCAAATGCCAGGCATTGGCTCCCTGCAATTCCACCTCGAAAACTCCGACAACCTCTACGCCACGCTCCGCGTAAACGTAAAGCAGCTGCCCGCCCTCGAAGAAATACGCTTCGTGAGCGAAGACTACTTAGGCAGCAACGGAATGATAGCGCCCTCGGGCACCTATTATAGCTTTGGCGATGTGGTGTTTCAAGACGTGACGGGCGTAGACGAACAAGGCCATAAAGTGTCAACCCCCACCTTCTGGGTGTGTGTGCGCCCCTGCAGCACGAGCCCCAAGCGCCGCCAAAGCCATTGGTGCACCTTCCAGCTCGTGCCCTATGGCGACGAAAACCTGCAGAACTACCTCAAAGTGGGCAACGACAATTACCTGCCCACCCGCCTAGCCTTCAATAAAAGCGATGCCGAGCGCCAGGTGCAAAACTTCTTCAACGTGTTGCGCATCATGGCCAATCCAAGAGTAACGTTAGATGGTGATTATGAAGGCATTGACGACATTAGCACCTCGAATAACAAAAACACCGGCGCCACCTTCAACGTGCTTCGCAACACCAGCTTTATGTGGGATTATCTCGACCTGTGGAACCCCAATTTGAAGCTGTCGAAAAACATCGATGGAAAGGACATTAATTTAACAGGCGGTGTGGTGAACAAAGCATTTGAAGAATACGTTGAAAATGACGACGAAAATGCTGATGAAAATGATGACGAAAGTAGTGAAGACGAAAATGATGATGAAAATGATGACGAAAGTAGTGAAGATGAGCAACAAGTCTCTCCTTACCGAATGAAAAACCTTTTATCAAAAAAAAGTGGTCTGTTATCGGTTGATGCCTTCTATAATGGCTATAGCACCAACTATTTTTCAAAAGGCGACTACACCGTCTACAATCTTCACCTCACGGCTGAAAAAGAAGGCCCGTTCTTAAATGTAAAGAAGCAAACGGCCTATGTGAACAATTCCGAGGCTTACGACTTTCGCAAATTAGTGTCGGGCAACCCCGCCGACGTGCCCAATGTGCATTTCAGCACCGATCGCTCTAACTACCAATTCGTGGTGAAATATCGCACGGGCGCTGAGCTCGAAGGCAACGGAGCGAGCCATTCTGCCATCGACGTCGACCCTGCCCAATCATTTGAAGAAAGAAAAGCACAAAACCAAATTACCGATGTGCTTGTGTCTGGACATTGGCAAGAAAGATGGCGTTATAAAAAGGCTGACAACAATACGTACGACGAGAGCGTGCTCCCGTTCTTTGCTTTTGGCGACAAGGTGACTTCTCTTAATTTAAGCTATTATTCAGGCCAAAACAAGGGAGAATTTTTATACAATACCAATATATATTGCATACGTGATGCCTATCCCACCTATTCAAAATTCAATGTCAATGGCCATGACTTGACGCGTTGGACGAAGGAAGCCATTTTTGTGAAACCCGCAGATCAGAGCATAAAATTTGATAAAGTGGTTGAGCCAAATAACGCAGATGTGGCAGCGTTTTTTCATTCCGTGCTGTTAGCCTATATTCAAAATAATGTGGAGGTTAGAGAATTTCTAGAACAACCAGCAGAAGAAATAAATCAAAACAAAGAGATCGGAAAGAGATTATATTACGAAGCATTAAAGCGTCTCTATGACGAAATCTTTGGCAAAAATGTGAATTTTAAAACTCAGCATACAACGACAGACATAGATGGTGTGGAAACGAGGGTGCATAGAGTTTATCTACAAGTTCAAATAAACACGGGTCGGTATTACGGATTTATCTATGAAACCGATAACAAAAATCACACTCAATATCAATTGGTGAAAAGCGATAAAGCTTTTCTTCCAAACAATAACATAACGTACTATCCAGTCTATTTCTTTAATTACGACGATGGCTATGCCATGAAGGAAACATTTAGCATCAATCGCACACTCTTTGCCAAAACAAAAAAAGAAAGAGAAGCCCTCAGAGCCTACGCAAGCGAGCAATTGAAGGCCAAAATGATGCAAACCTCTTTTTAAAATAAAGCCCCTCATCAAGCCACTAGCGCTTTGTGACAAGTGGCTTGATAGTGCTTCACTAGTGGCTTAACAGTGAAAACTAGTGGCTTGATAGTGCTTCACTAGTGGCTTGATAGTGAAAACTAGTGGCTTGATAGTGAATGTTTTTAGGGGGTAAATGAAAAAATCGTGTCTTATAATCATAAATCCCCCCCCCCTCTCTCTTAACCCACAGATTTTTTTATTTAAGGGCGGGCTGAAAGCCCAATGCATGCCCCTAGCCCAGGGCAAGCGCAGCGGCGCCCTGGGTTTAAACGCAAGCGCATACGTCGCTCTGAAAGAGCAAAAGCATTGCTAGGAGCACGAGTGTTTGCGTAGTTA
>CAVKKI010000258.1:0-3127 GCA_963656725.1 Oribacterium sp.
GTATTCGTCATCAGTGAGGCAACTTGTTAATGTAATGAGAAGCACAAGAAAGGGAAGGCAACGCATATATTGTATATTATTTCTTTTCAACTTGCAACAATACATTTTTTTGGGGGGGGACTATTAATAATGTGTTTTGTGATTAACTTTGATAGTATAATATAATGGGTGAATCTATAAATAATTGTATCTTATGTGATTCTAATTTTATGATGTTTTTGTCTTTCGATACGATTTTCAAATTTTAGAATATTTTCTGCACTCATCGAAGTTCATCAAGTCTTTTGCTCGCATTTTTCGATATTTCTATCCTTCTTTTTTGTTTATTTATGTACGATTCAACGATGCTTTTTCGTTTACAAACCAAAAGAACAAATTAACATATGCTAGACGAATTTATAGAATCACCCATTCGTATTATTATTATTATTATTCCTCAGTTTTTGTTGTTCCTTTCTGATGGATGCAACTTTTTAATCACGAAAATTTTCTTTGCGTTTCCTTAGAAAACGGCTAGTAAAATTATACGTGTTTGAGAATGTCTAGCAAGTGCTTCCATACCATAGCTACGGTTGGTAGGTGTAGACGTTCATCGGGCGAGTGTACGCCTCTAAGGGTAGGACCGAAGCTAATCATGTCGAGGTGGGGATATTTTTCGGAGAAAAGACCACATTCTAGACCTGCATGGATGGCTAACACCATAGGGTCTTTGCCAAAGAGTCGACGATAACTTTCGGTGGCTATTTTAAGAATTTGACTATTAGGGTTGAATTTCCATCCAGGGTAACCCTCGTTCGTAAGTGTTTCAGCTCCGCCAAGTTCAAAGGCTGCCCGCACGATACTTGCCATATTGTTTAGGTTGCTGGCTAGGCTACTTCGTTGGCTAGTGGTAACCACTATGTGGTCGTTTATTTTTCGGATACTAGCAAGATTAGATGACGTTTCAGTGAGCGTATCAATGTCTTGGCTCATAGCGTAGACTCCGTTGTGAACTGCGTGAAGCGAGAGAAGCATACGCTTCATCGCCTCAGGCTGCATAGCTGAGTTTTTTTCAGGGCTTGAACTTTGAGCAATAAGGTTAAATTGAATGTCCTTTTCAGTTGTAGAGAATTCTTCGGATACAGCTTTTTTGAAGGCTTCAGTGTGGCTAAGGATGGTGGATTCGTAGGAGGAAGGAATGGCAATGAGAGCGTGTCCTTCACGTGGAATAGCGTTGTGCAGACCTCCACTTTGTATGTCAATGAGCCTCAAATCGGTCTGTGTCATTTCGTTCACGAGTAGTCTTACAAGCAATTTGTTGGCGTTAGCTCGTTTTTTATTAATATCATCACCCGAGTGCCCGCCTTGCAAACCTTTTATCTCTAGGCTGAATACTTTATGGCCTTCAGGAATAGCGGTGGTTGGGAATGGGTAGGTAGCTGTGGTGCGTACTCCTCCAGCGCAGCTCACGAAGATTTGTCCCTCGTCTTCCGAGTCTAGATTGATGAGGTAACTACCATGCATGAAATCGCTTTTCATACCGAAGGCTCCAGTGAGGCCCGTTTCTTCATCACGGGTGAAGACGCACTCAATGGGACCATGCTCCACGTCTGTCGACTGCAACAATGCCATCTCCATTGCCACACCAATCCCGTCATCGGCTCCCAAAGTGGTGCCTTTTGCTTTCATCCATTCGTCGTCAATGTAGGTTTGTATGGCATCGGTTTCGAAATTAAAATTGACATTTTTATTTTTCTCACACACCATATCCATGTGACTCTGAACAATAACAGTGGGACGGCTTTCGTAGCCTGGGGTAGCGGGTTTGCTGATACAAACATTACCTGTCTCGTCCATTTTTGTGGGCAGTCCTAACTTTTGGCCAAAGGCTTGAAGGAAGGCAATCATTTTTTCCTCTTTTTTAGAAGGACGTGGAACTTGGTTTATTTGAGCGAAACAATCGAAGACTATGCTAGGTTGTAGAAGATTATTCTTGTTCATTGTTGTGTTTTTAATATTTAAATGTGTAACTTTGCGGTCGTTTGTTAGGACGAATTGATGTGCATTAGTTCTTCCTTTAGAGGGAAAATGGCATCTTTTTAGTTCGTTTTGACAAGGCAAAAGTAAGAAAAAAGTATGAAAGAGTTTATCCTTATCCTCATAATTATCGCTTTGTGTGTTGCATTCTTGTCGGTTCGCTTGTTCTTGGGCCGCTCGTTTGTGAAGACACACGTGAGTCAAAGTTCGGCTATGCGCAAGCGCGGCATAGGTTGTGTACAGTCGCAAGATGCGGCTCAACGTTTGGAAAATCCTTTCCGAGTGAGTGAGCGGCGCTCTTTTGAGAAGCAAGAGCTGTGTGAGAAAACAAAATTTGAAGAATCGTAAAAAGCAATAGATATTTTGACGAAAATGAAGAAAACATTTGCAATAACGCTATTGGCGGCTGCCACCCTAAGCGGTATATGTGGCTGCAATAAGAAGAATCCCTCACAACAAGTTAAATCCAATGGACTTCCTCGTGCTACGACGGCTTCAGTAGCTGATTCGGTTTCGAACTCTGCGGTGGCTGTAGTTGACATTGACACGTTGGCTGCTCGATGTGCATTCTGTATTCAAGGGCAGAGTAAACTTGAGGCAAAACAGGCTTCCTATCGCACACAGTTGGAAACCAAAGCTCGTAAGTTGCAAACCGACATGGTAGCCTTCCAAAACAAGTTGCAAAGTGGGGGCTTTACCTCACAGCAACAGGCTGAGGCTGCTCAAAAACAACTTCAAAAGCAGCAACAAGCCGTGCAAAGCTTTCAAAGCAAAGTGGAGAGTGAAATGGCAACCGCAACACAAAATTATCAGAATGAATTGCGTCGCAAATTAGCAGATTTCCTCAAGATGTACAACGCAGATGGTCGCTATAAGGTAATTATTAGCAAAAGTGGTGACAACGTGCTTTACACTGACCCTTCGGTTGACATTACATCCGATGTAATACAAGGTTTAAATCAAATTGAGAAGAAACAATAATAGTTTATCTCTTGTAAAAAATATTGTAAATCGTGTGTAGATTTTTCTCTTTCTTTGGCCAATAAAAAGAAAATCACCTAACTTTTGTTAGGTGGTCATAAATCAGCAACGATACAACAAATCGTCTATA
>CAVKKI010000259.1:0-3093 GCA_963656725.1 Oribacterium sp.
GATGATAACACATCCACTGTGTCGCTCAAGTTCACTCCTAGCAGCGTTTCTGTTAATGTGGGCGATTCAAGCAAAGTAACTGTTACTGGGGGTTCTGGAAAATACACAGTAAAAGCCGGTGATGCTACGATTGCAACAGCTACGGTGAGCGGTTCTGCCGTTACGGTGAAAGGTGTAAAGGCTGGCAAAACTGCTATTCTTGTGACTGATGCAACGAATAAGGTGAGCAAGTCGCTGAGTGTAACGGTGGCTGAGAAAACCGCTAGCTTGTCATTCGACAAAAGTTCTGTTTCTGTAACAAATGGCTCAACTGCCGATGTCACTGTTAGCAATGGCACCGCGCCCTACACAGCAACTTCTTCAGATGAGAAAGTCTGCACTGTCACAGTGTCTGACAAAAAAATCACGATTAAGGCTTTTAAGGCTGGCACGGCTACCATCTCTGTGAAAGATAGCAAGGGACTTACTGGTAAATTCAGTGTAACCGTGAAGTAACGATTCTCATAAAAACAAATGAAAAGGCAAGAACGTACCGACTTTCGGTGCGTTTTTGTTTTTTAATGGGGCTTGTAGAAGTGAGAGATGGTTTGTAGTAAGGTGCTTATTTATTCTCCTTTCACTTCTTTCCACTCTTTCAGTCCTTTGCCTTGCTCGTCAAGTTCCACAGCAAGTGCAATGACTTGGCGTTTGTCGGCTTTGAATGGCTCGGCGTAATGGTTCTCTCTGATTTGTTTCTCGGCCGCAGCGAGGCCGCCGTTGTTAGAGAGTTTCAGCTCGAGCACATAGATGTAGTTGGTCACGCCCACCACCATGTCTATTCTTCCCGTGGCAATCATTTTTTCCACCTCCACTCGGCAACCAATGGCGTTGAAAATGGTGCTTAGAATGAGGCGGTAACGCTCTTCCATATCCATCGAGCCCAACTTTTTGTTGCTGTAAGGCACATCGGCAACGAGGGCTTTGAGGCACTTTTGCGCTTTGGCTAGGTTGCCGAGCTGCAAGGCTAAAAATAAGTCAGACTGTATGGATTGCACATCGCTGATTTTTCTCAGAGTGAGTGCAGGAAGCACTGTGTCGTAGAGTGCTTGGCGAACCTCGTTATTCGGAAAACCTAGAATGTAAACCCCTAATTGGTAATCTTTGATGGTGAGGTAGCCTGATTGGTAAAGAAAAAGTTCGGCGCCACCGCCAGTAACGTCAGAGGTTTCAATGGTTTGGCGAATGAGTGTGCATGAATCGAAATGGCCCAACTTGATTTCCATATCGTCTACAAACTTTGGCAGTAACGAGGTGGCTCCAGACGATGCCCAATAGTTTTTTAAGTCAGATTCGGATAGGGCGTTGATAAGACTGAATGGGTTGAAAATGTCCACTTTATTGCGTCGGCTAAAATGGTAACCATCGTAGTAGTCTTTTAGTTGAGCAAAAGCCTCATCAAAGGTCCATTTCTCCACTTCGGCCAACTTCTGGATTTCTGGTTTGAAATTGTGCTTTGCTTCCTCTTTTGTGATGCCGCATATGGCGGCATATTCAGGCTCGAAACTGATGTTGCACAAGTTGTTGAGCACGGAGAATAGAGAGATTTGTGTAAACTTGGTTATGCCTATGATAAACACAAATTTTTCATACTCATCGTTGGCTTTTAATAGGGCGAACACGCTTCGATAAATCTCTGTGCAAGGTTGGTGCTCAGAGGTTTTCCACGAACGTTGTAATGGCGAGTCGTATTCATCTATCAGAATGGCCACTTGCTGCTTGCTTTGTGTGTATGCGGCTTGTATGATGGCATCGAAGCGGTTGCTAAGAGAGTCTGATGGTTTGGTAGTGATGGCATATTTCTTTTCGTTCTCTTCAAAGGCACGGTCCAGATAGGCTGTCAGTTCGGCCGCTGTGCCTCCCCCTCGGCTCATATCGAGTCTAATTACGGGGCGCTTCACCCAATCCTTCTCGAGGTTCATAATTTTTAGTCCCTCAAATAGTTCTTTTTTGCCTTCGAAATAGGTTTGTAGGGTGTCGATGAGTAAGGATTTGCCGAAGCGGCGTGGGCGACTCAGATAATTGTACTTTTTCCCCTTGTTAACAAGATTCCAAACGATGTCGGTTTTGTCAACATACAGGTAGTTTTCTTTTCTGATTCTTTCAAAAGATTGTATGCCTACGGGTAATCTTCTATCGCTCATATCTGTTGCCATATTCTCAATCACATAAATAGATTAATCACTCTTTTATATCGAAACCTCTTTCCACTCTTTCAGCCCTTTGCCTTGCTCGTCAAGTTCCACGGCAAGTGCAATGACTTGGCGCTTGTCGGCTTTGAATGGCTCGGCATAATGGTTCTCTCTGATTTGTTTCTCGGCCGCAGCGAGGCCACCGTTGTTAGAGAGTTTCAGCTCGAGCACATAGATGTAGTTGGTCACGCCCACCACCATGTCTATTCTTCCCGTGGCAATCATCTTCTCCACCTCCACGCGGCAACCAATGGCGTTAAAAATGGTGCTTAAAATGAGGCGATAACGTTCTTCCATATCCATCGAAGCTAACTTTTTGTTGCTGTAAGGCACGTCGGCTACGAGGGCTTTGAGACTTTTTTGCGCGTCGTCTAGTTTGCCAAGTTGCAGAGCCAAGAATAAGTTTGCTTGCACAGACTGTATGTCGGCATTCTTCTTCATCATGAGTGTGGGCAACACTATTTCGTAGAGCGCTTGGCGCACTTCCTGATTGGGGAAGCCGAGAGAATATACCCCCATTTGATAATCTTTGATGGTGAGATAGCCCGATTGGTAAAGGAATAGCTCAGCGCCGCCTCCTGTCACGTCAGAGGCTTCGGCAGTAACTCCGAGCAGCGAGCAATGATCGAAATCCTTTAGCCGAAGTTCCATGTCGTTTACAAACTTGGGCAGTAGGGTGGTTGCGCCCGATGAGGCCCAGTAGTTCTTAATCTCTTTGTCGGCCAAGGCATTGATGAGGCTGAAAGGGTTGAACACATCCACCATATTGTGGCGACTGAAATGATAACCATCGTAGTTCGCTTTCAGTTGGTTTATAGTTTCTTCCGCAGTCCAACCATTCTTTTGCCCCATAGCTTCAATTTCG
>CAVKKI010000260.1:0-3089 GCA_963656725.1 Oribacterium sp.
ACATATAGTGCATTGTGCCCAAAATAGCATACAGATAGGCTTTATATTTTGTATCGGAAATTTTATCGTATTTAAAAACAATATAACCATTTGCTGCAATGTTATCATAAAGGGGTTTTAATCCTTGCATAAAGGAACTGTTTTCTTGGGGCTCTTGTTTTAGTAACGCTTTTTTGATATTTTCATCGAGATTGCCGTATTTAATGTAGGCTAACGCTAATTCGTAGAGAGCTATCTTTACGTCTTTTTCATTGAGGTACTCATCATTCGTATATTCACTATTTTGATAGCCAATGAAAGTGGCATCATTAGGATACCATACACTGTACTTACTATCGTCGTAATTAAAAAGGAAATCACCTGCTTGCCTAGTGCAAAAATAGTAGCCCTCAAAATTATTCTTGTTAACCTTCCACTTTGTCACCACATCGCCAAAGCTGAAGAAAGGTGAAACTGTATAGTCATATTTTTCATCATAAGAACTTTTATTGAGTAATTTATGCGCTACAAGAACGTCGGTGATGCGGTTGCTTGGCCTCTCTTCGAAGCTGCTTTCAGGGGCAATGTCGTTTTTCGAGTGGCTGTATCCAGCATCTTCGAGCTCAGCCCCCGTGCGGTATTTCACTATAAGTTGATAGTCCGATCGTTCCGCATTGTTGCTGAAGTAAACTTTAGTCGCTAGAGGGTCACCCGATCCGAAATTTTGGAAGTTAAAATTATCACTTCTCTTTACATAGGCTGTTTGCTTCCTCACGTTTTGGAAGAGGCCGTTGGGCGAAGCGGTTGAGAGGTGAAGGTTATAGACGGTGTAGTCGCCTTTCGAGAAATAGTTTTTGCTATATCCGTAATAGAATGCGTCGATAGTGGGTCGCGAAGCACTTAAAATTTCGTCTAGTTTTTTGTCTTGAAAAGCCTCGTTTATCACAGACACCAACCGATCGTAATTTTTAGTTGCACCGCCAATTCCACTTTGGTCATTGCCACTGCTGCTTTGATTGTCTCCACTGATGGAGTTATCCAATTCAGTCTTGTTTTCTTCGTTCTCGTCGTTCTCGACGTTCTCGTCTTTTTTCTGTATAAACACCCCAAACTCTCTGTTCCAAATGTCGAAATAGTTCCACAAGAAGCTATTGTTGCGCAGATTTACATATTGCGCCACCTCGTTCGAGGTGGTGATGTCGTCAAGCCCTCTGTAGCTTTCCTCCTTCGCTATGTCGGGGTTGGCCATAATGCGTAGCACGTTGAAGAAGTTCTGAATGTGACATTCCGCATCCGACTTGCTAAACGATAGTTGAGTGGGCAAGTAGCAATTATCCACCTGTAAATAGTTTTGATCAGTTCCATAGCCTGCGGGCACAAGCTGGAAAGTGCACCAATGGCTTATTCTTCGGTTTGGATTGGTGCTGCAAGGGCGCACACACACCCAAAACGTGGGGGTGTGAACATCACCATCATTTATCCTGTCGGCTACATCTTGATAAATAATGTCGCCAAAGGTGTAATAACAACCCTTTGGTGCAATGGCTCCATTATTGCCGAGGCTTTTCTCGCTCACAAAGCGAATTTCCTCGAGCGCAGGAAGCTGCTGCACGTTCACTTTAAGCGTGGCAAAGAGGTCGTCGTTGTTTTCAAGTTTAAATTGCAAGGAGCCAATGCCGTCCATTTGCCATTCATCGTTAGCGGGTGTTGCGCTCACGTCTTTCGAGAGGTAGCTGCGATAAAGACGGTCGGCCTCGGCCTGGCTGGTGGTCACAACGTAGCGCACGTGGGGGGTTGCCGCGTCTTTCTCTATGCCAATGGTGGGGGCCACTTGGTAGGTGTCGCTGTTCCAGTTATTGGGCAGCGAGTCAACACTAGCAAAAGAGCCAAGCAGTGTTTGCAGTGCTTCATACTTTTGGGCTTCGGCCTCGGTCATTTCCGTGCCATCACCCCCATTCATGCCACCATCGGTCAGGTCATTATCCTTACACGAGCCGAGCGATAGGCCGAGCGCTAAGCCAAAGGCTATTGTAGCGCAAAAGTGCAATGTCTTTTTCATATCGATTGTTTTTCAAAAGTTTATACTATTTTGCAAAGATACGATAAATAAATTATTTAATGGGGGGGCGAAGAATTTTTGATGTAGGAAAAGAACTTTTGTTTGCGAGGTTGCGAAAGTTTTTCCTGTTCCAATTTGGAAGTAATAGGCGTTATAGCTAATTTTGTAAAATAAAACCATCATTCAATGGGAAAATTTATCAATCCATTCTCCGATTGGGGCTTTAAACTGATTTTCGGACAAGAAATAACTAAAGGTTTGTTGATTAGTTTCCTAAACGACCTTCTCAAGGGAGAACATATCATTACGGACATCACTTTTAAAGATAAGGAACAATTGCCAGAAGTGAAAGATATGCGTGGTGTTATCTACGACATCTATTGTACTACAAATCAAGGGCAACACATCATTGTTGAAATGCAAAATCGCTATCAAGAGCATTTCATCGACCGTTCTCTTTATTACGCTTCGCGTGCCATTGTTAACCAGGGAATTAAAGGGGAATGGGACTACCGACTTTCTCCCGTTTATACTGTATGTTTCATGAATTTCAATGTAGACAGTAAAAGTCCGAAGAAATTCAGAACTGACGTACAACTCATTGATAAGCAAACGGGTAGCATTTTTTCAGAAAATCTGAGACTGATTTACTTGATGCTTCCACTTTTCACTAAAGAGGAAGAGGAATGTGACACTGATTTCGAACGTTGGATTTATGTATTAAAGAATATGAGTACACTAGAAAGAATGCCGTTTATGGCAAGGAATGCCGTTTTTCAGAAACTCGCTGAGATTGCAGACATTACAGCGCTAAGCAGAGAAGACCGTGAAAAGTATGATGAAAGCATAAAAACATTGCGTGATAATATTGCTGCATATAAAGGGGCTGTTATGGAAGGTAAAATTGAGATTGCCAAGAATATGCTCTCTGAGAATGAGCCTATTGATAAGATTTCAAAATATACGGGACTTAGCCAAGAAGAAATTTTAAAATTAAGCTAGGTGGGTAAGTAGGTAATCAAGATAATTTTGATATTGCTTATTTATAGAG
>CAVKKI010000261.1:0-3084 GCA_963656725.1 Oribacterium sp.
CTTTAATCTCTATAGTTCAATTAGTGTGAATGTAAACACTGCCGACGGATATTCATCAGGTGAAGCACAAAAAGCCATAGCCGAAGTATCGGAGAAAATATTGCCAACAGGATACTCTTATGAATACGGAGGCATGGCACGCGAGGAGTCTCAGAATAGTGGCACACGATCGCTTTTTATCTATGGCATTTGCATTGTGCTTATTTACATCATCATGGCCTGTCTTTACGAGAGTTTTCTCATTCCATGGGCTGTTATTCTCTCCGTTCCTTTTGGCCTAATGGGTAGTTTCTTATTTGCACGTTGGTTTGGACTGGAGAATAACATCTACTTACAAACAGGTTTGATTATGCTTATAGGCTTACTTGCCAAAACAGCCATTCTAATTACAGAATATGCTGTTGAACGCAGAAGAGCTGGCATGGGAATTGTAGCCTCAGCATTTTCAGCTGCTCAAGCACGCCTACGCCCCATTTTGATGACAGTACTATGCATGGTCTTTGGTATGCTCCCATTAATGTTCTCAACAGGCGCTGGTGCTAATGGTAATAGTTCGTTGGGCACTGGTGTTGTTGGTGGACTTCTTATTGGATCAATCGCATTAATTTTCGTGGTCCCAGTGTTTTATGTTGCCTTTGAATTTTTGCAAGAGAAAGTTCGTAAGCCCTACCACGAAAACCCTAACTATGAGATCAGTCAAGCAATAGAACAAAGTATGGAAGAAAAAAGACTTGCTGGAAAATAATATCTAAGAATCTACAAGTATGAAGAAGATAATATGTACAGTCACTCTTGCTATCACTTTAAGCAGTTGTGGCATATATAAGAATTATGACACTCAAAAGGTAGACAACATAGACCAACTATTCGGAGACTCAGTACTCAACAAGTCAGTTTCAGATTACCAATCAAAAACAACTTCCGATTCCATCAATACCTTTGGAGAATTAGATTGGCACGAACTCTTTCAAGATTCGAAGTTACAAGCACTTATTGAAAAAGCATTATGTAACAACACAGATTTACAAACAGCTCTTTTAAGAGTGGACGAAGCGCAAGCTACGCTCAAAGCAGCCAAACTAGCCTTCTACCCATCGTTTGCATTAGCTCCTCAAGGAGGAATTAGCAGTTTTGGAGGGACTACAACCGCAAGGACCTACTCAATTCCGCTTACAATGAGTTGGGAAATAGATATCTTTGGTCGGATGCGTAATGCCAAAAAGCAATCAGAGGCACTACTTGAAAAAAGTAAAGACTATCAGCAAGCCGTACGCACACAGCTCATTGCTAATGTTGCAAACATCTATTACACACTAGTGATACTAGATGAGCAACTACACATCACAAAAGCGACAGAGGAACAATGGAAGGAGACGTTAAGCACCGTAAAAGCTCTGATGAAGGCTGGCAGATATAACGAGGCGGGTGTGTCGCAAATAGAAGGTACACTCCATAGTGTGCACACCTCAGTAGTCGAAATAGAAACACAAATAGCACAAACAGAGAATAGTCTTTCCATCCTACTTTGTGAATCACCTCAAAGTCATAATCGAAACAATATGGATAGTCTTCCCATTTTATCCCAAAAATTGTCAATAGGAATTCCTTTGCAATTACTCTCAACGCGTCCCGACGTTAGGCAAGCCGAACGGAACATCGAAACAGCATACTACGCTGTTAACATTGCCCGATCCGCATTTTACCCTTCGCTTACACTTAGTGGAAATATTGGGTGGACAAATTCGACTGGAGCAGCCATCGTTAATCCTGGCAAATTTTTAGCATCAGCCCTAGGCGCCATCACTGCCCCACTCTTTTCTAAGGGTAAGAACATGGCTCAATTGCAAATTGCAAAAGATCAGAAGGAAGAAGCTGAATTGGCTTTTCAACAAACCCTTCTCAATGCAGGAAAAGAAGTAAACGATGCGCTGACTTCTTATCAATCAGCAAAGAATAAAGACGAAAGCATTAAATTACAAATAGAAGCACTCCAAAGAACGCTAAACAGCACCATTTTGCTGATGAAAAATAGCACGAACACCTATCTGGAAGTAATTACAGCTCGTCAGTCGCTATTAGCTGCCAAACTTCAACAAGCGGCCAACAAACTCACCGAGATGCAAAGCGTCATAAATCTATACCAAGCCCTTGGAGGGGGGCAAGAAACAGTCATTAAGCATACATATCCATAAAGAGAATGTATTATCGTGTTTAGTAGACAGTCTGCGAAGTGATTCGCGGACTGTTTTTTTCAGTTATCAATCAACGCTAGAAATGACTTACATGTATTTCACACAGCACTGTTCCAAAAATCTGAGGGGTAATGCGCACGATTACAGAATTAGATACCCCTCAAATCCGCAACAAGCACCATTATCTTGTCAAGGAGTCCTAACCCGTTACAAAATGGGCGGAATCCAATAAGAATGGTGTTTTACCATTTAATCTAGTTGAATTCAGAGCATAACTTCCCCTTACCCCATAAAGCGACTTGAGGCAATACGCAGCAAAAATCACATGCATCATTGATTATCCAAATTCCATTTTGAAAACATCTGCATAAGCTTTATTGTCGGTGTAAAGGTTTAATACCATTTGCCTTGATGTTCTTATCCATTTGGCGGGAACGGAAATAAACTTGAATGTAAAGGCCTTAATGCGGCTAGTGAGGGTAAGCCCAAACTTTGCCACATCTAATTTCTCCATGATTGCTTTATAAAAATTTCTAATCAAGGCAGTAATAATCAAGAACACAGTGTTTTGACCCATGAAAGATTTCGGTAGTCGGTTCCATCCAAAGCCGTTGTTCATGTCGTCGAATATACGCTCCTTGCCTCCACGTTTATTGTAAAACTCCACGATATCTTCTACACTAGAATCATAATCATTGGTTAGTATACATCTGTAAGTGTATTCTCCTTCCCACAAATCGAGCACATCGTCAACGCGCTTTTGCCTTTGTATGACAAAACGATACTCTTTGTCCTTCCATTTTTCAATCTTAATGGAATTTAGTTCAAAGTCAATTCCGTTAATTTCCACCTTCTTCCAACCTTGCAATTTAGAAATGAGATTGTATAGGGA
>CAVKKI010000262.1:0-3078 GCA_963656725.1 Oribacterium sp.
CATCACAACAATCCTGTCATATAAAGTGGCAAGTAGGTAATACCTTCTTCTATTTTAACATCGGTGGTATGAAGCACATAGGGAGTAGCAAGATAATTGTTGTATTTGGCAATGCACTTTTTGAGAGAAGAAAGGGTATATCTGTTAGTGGACTTTACCTCTATCGGTGAAATGTTGTGGCGAGTGGTTATAGAGTCTTTAGCAATGAGAAAGTCTAGCTCCATTCTTTCCTCAGCATTCTCTTTATTATATTTTGAAAAGAAAAAGAGATTGTGCCCTGCAGCTCGTAGCATTTGTGCTACGATGTTTTCTACCACCATGCCGCTATTAAACTCTAATTTGTCGGTAAGAAGTTTGTTATAAAGGTTTCCTGTTATTATGGCTTTTTCATTAAAGGCATGCGAAAGAAGTAAACCCGTATCTGCCATATAGCATTTTAGGGTGGTGTCATCAGTGTTTAGTCCTAGACCGATGCTAGGTTCTGTTGTGTTGTATGCCATGTTCACAATCATGGCATCTGATAACCAAAAGAAAGCTGTTTCATAATCACGCATTCTAGCTCCCTCTGTCAGAGCTTTAAGCATAAACTTCTTTTCGTGTTTTTGAAGTTGTGAGGGTATGGTGTCGAATATTTTGGTTACCTTGGGTGCGTAAGTTGAAGCATATTTTTGTATGTCGTTGCGATAAAGACGCAGAATTTGCCGTTTCACGTGGTCTACGAGGTTAAAATTTTTTGTCTCTATATATTTTGCAACGGCTTGTGGCATACCACCGATGATAAGGTATTGGCGGAAATAATCCATGGCCTTTCGGTGCATGGTCTGTCCCATTTCGTGCTTCTTTTCGAAATTGAGTTGAATGAGAGGCATAATCGTCTCATTTCCCATAGCCCAAAGAAATTCCTCAAAATCCATTGGGTACATTACGATTTCCTCTTCTTCAGAAGGAATCATGATGCCTTCCACGTTTTTTTTGATGGATACGAGCGAACCTGTTTCAATATAGTCATATCGGCCATCTTCTACTAAATATTTAATGGCAGTGCGGGCACGAGGAAACAACTGTACCTCGTCGAAAATAATGACAGACTCTTTGGGGTAGAGTGTTGTGTTGGCATAACTGCTTAAATAAACGAAGAATGTGTCGAGGTCATCAAGGTAATTTTCGAAAAGGTCTTTGATGTTCTTTCCAACTTGATTGAAATCGAGCAGAATGTAGCTTTTATATTCTTCTTGGGCAAATTTTTTAACAATGTAGCTTTTCCCAACCCGTCGAGCGCCATTCACGAGAACGGCACTCTCACCATGTCGTTCTTGCTTCCATTTTAATAGTTGACTATATACTTTTCTCTTCATGTTTTACACCTATCCGCGATTATGAAATGGTCTATTTCGCACCTATCCGCGATTAATTTTTGTGCAAATTTACACCTATCCGCGATTATGAAATGGTCTATTTCGCACCTATCCGCAATTAAATTTTGTGCAAATTTACACCTATCCGCGATTAATTCCACTTATTCCCATGAATTTTTATGGAAACTCAACCCCTTTTAAGGGTTGAGCAAACGCTGCATGGCGTTGACGAGGCTAGAGGCCGTTTCCCCTTCGGGAATGCCGGCGGGAGCAAAGCGTTCAAGCGTGTGGTTGAGTTCGTTGAGCGCTTGCTTGTTGCCCGCTTTCTCATACTCATTGCGAAGCAGCCGCACCTTTTCGGCCATGGCCACTCCCTCAATGAAGCGCTCGTAGCGCACGCTAGAGCGAGGGCCAGGATAGATGAGGTAGGTGTCGCCAGGAGCAAAGAGGCGGAAGCGAGAGTCGTGTAGCGGATTGTCGGCCCAGTTCATCCACGACCAATGAAGGTAGCCCTCAAAGTGGTTGGCTAGGCAGAAAAGGGGAAGGTAGGCCGCCTCGGCGGGCAAACTGTTAGAGAAGAGGTTGGGCTCGTCGTTACTGCAGCAAGTGTAGGTGGTGCTGATGTAGCCTTTGGCTTGTCGGGCGGCCAATTCCTCGGCCGAGAAGTTTTCGCCAAATCCAATGCAATAGTCATAGAGCTTGTCCACCAGTTCTTTGTGATGAGTGCCGGCCAAAGCCATCTTAATGCCCGGCACGGCCTTCTGAGCTACACGGTAGGCATCGAGCATGTTGTCGAGCCCGCGCTCATCCATGGCAATACACGTTTTGTCAAACCACCCTTTTTCTTTCAAGTGTTGCGCAAAGTTTTGCAAGAAATTGGTCCAAAGTTCCTCATATTCCTTACTGTTGGTGGCCGTTTTTAGATCCACGTTGTGCCCTTGCGCCTCGTCGTAGTAGCGGAAAGTCATGTCCCAAGGCACCATCGAGAAGCAGTTAATCTGTTCATCTATGCCACACTCTTGGCAAAGCGTCACCCAGCGGTCAAACACGCTGTAGTCATATCGCCATTTCCCTTGCGCCGTGCGAGTGGTGCTCACCATCGCGTCAAACTTATCGTGGCTTTGGTCGCCCCAAGGCTCGTAGAAAAGAATGGCCGACACCACCTTCTGTCCGCTCCGTGCCAAAAGTTTAAGATAAGGGCGAAGCGCTTCAAAGTGAGCGTCGCTCCATCGGCTCGCGTTGTGATAGCGCGACACGGCGTAGGGTTGTTGCCAAAAGTCTACGTGAAATTTCTGTTGTTGTGGTGTGGGCAGCGTTCGGCTGTTCACGTTAAGGCGCAGGGTGAGTTTCTTCATCACTTTTCCCGTGGCCTCGTTCACCACCTCTAGTTGTGTTTGATAGATGCCCGCTTCACAGTTTTGCGGCACTTCAAGCGTACACCACACGGGGCGGGTAGGGGCCTCGTTCGTGAGCGTTTGCGGTTGGTTCAGTTCAATCACATCGGGCACCTCATAGGGCGTGAGGTGGTTAGGGTGATAGCCGCAGCTCTGAAAGTTGTCGGTGGTGACGTAGCTCACAAATCGAGCCTGTCCCAAAGTGTCGGGCAGTGTGACGCCGCCCTTCTTCCATGCGCTGAGTCGCACGCTGAGTTGTTCCTTCTCGCCACCAATGTTCACCAAGGCCAATGCGCCCACCCGTTCGCCTTTCCAAGCAGAGATAAGCG
>CAVKKI010000263.1:0-3066 GCA_963656725.1 Oribacterium sp.
AAAAGGGTGCACGCATACGGAAAGGTTTTAAATCAGTACTCTTTAGGTTCTGATTTATTTCTTTTGGTGGGTAATGCTAATCAAGAAATGAATCAGATTTTGCACTCACACACCTATTATTTATTGTATTGGGCTAAAACAGCTGGAGGATTTCATACGATTGATTTTGTTGAGCACCCCGTCCGAAAGAATGAAATCTATTTTTTAGCTCCACACCAAATGCATAAGTTGAGTGGTAGAGAGAGAAGTCAAGAGGATGTTGTTGTGCTCTTCTCAGAGGATTTGTTGAATTTCTTACCTGAATATGTTTCTAATTTTATTCGGTATGATTTATATAGAGGATTTGGCAAAGAAACCATTGCAATGATTGGTGACGATATGGTGCCGTTGCTAAATCAATGGGTAAATCAGCTTACGTTGGTTGCTCATGATGATGAATTAGATAAGAAATATTACTATTCATCGTTTGTGTCTGTTATTTTCTTATTACTAAAAAATAAAGCTTCTTGGAACGTTAATTTTGAATATGTTCCGTCTGAGGAAGCCGAAATATTCTACCGATTTCGAAAAATGGTGGGAGAAAATATTTCGAAAATTCATAAAGTTTCTTTTTATGCAGAATCGTTGGGGATTTCGGTTGCTAGGTTAAACACGATAGTGAAGGATTTTATAGATGTTAGTCCCAAACAATATATTAAGAAGGAACTGATAACTCTATCGATACACCTTTTGTTTGAAAAACGTTATGCAATAAAGGAAATAGCGGATAGGTTAGGCTTTAATGATGAATCGAATTTTGTGAAGTTCTTTAAAGGGGAAATTGGAGCTACACCAACCGATTTTTTGACTAGCTGAAAATGAATTGTTCGCATGGTATAAGATACCACACGAACAAATTTGGTTAGTTATAAATAAAAGGTTAGTGTAGAAAATCGGTGTCAGTCGTTCCCTATTTTCCGGAGAATGCCAGAACGTTTTAATGCAGCCGTGAAGGCTACGAAGAAGAATAGACGCCAGCCTAAACTCATTTCGAGGGGAAAAAGCATAGCCACGGCGCTGAGTTGGGCATAGAGCAAGTAGGTGGTTTGCTTAAGAGTGAGCTTAATGAAAAATAAGAAGTGACACATTTGTTGAAGCAACAACACGAGTCGCGTAGTGCTAAGATACTGGGTAAAAGAAGCAAAGTTATTCATAATCATTCGTTTTATTGTCTCAGCTAGCTTTCTTAAATTGAAGAATCGGATGGCGATAAAGTTCAATCTTCTAAATCGATTGTGCATTTGTAACTTCTTCTTTAATAGAGCCGAGAGGTTTATTGTTTTTCTTGTTTGCGACTGCAAAGTAATAGTTAAAGTGTGACAGACTACGTCGTAATGGCAAAATACTATGTTAAAAATGAAGGCAAAAGTGCATTTTTTCGCTTTTTGAAGTGGTGAATAGACTATTTTGTTGCTTATTTCATCGAAAAAACACTGTTTCTGTGTGAGCAGAAATAAAGTGTAAGGATTAATTTTGCACGTAAAAACATTACTCTCTTCCTTATTAAATGAGTGAATCGCAAAAGCAACGCACGTATTTGGCCATCGACCTCAAGTCGTTTTTTGCCTCGGTGGAGTGTGTGGAGCGAGGGCTTAACCCTCTCTCCACCAATTT
This sequence comes from Oribacterium sp., assembly GCA_963656725.1. GTDB lineage: Bacteria > Bacteroidota > Bacteroidia > Bacteroidales > Bacteroidaceae > Alloprevotella. The sequence goes on from CAVKKI010000263.1 coordinate 1,654, forward strand.
GGTGGTGGCCGATGCTTCGCGCACGGCGAAAACCATCTGCTTGGCCGTGTCCCCTTCGCTCAAGGCCTATGGCATAGCAGGGAGAGCGCGTCTGTTCGAGGTGCAGCAACAAGTGCGCAGGGTGAATGCTTTGCGTCGACAAAAAACTTATGCCCATCGTTTAACAGGAAAATCGTGGCGCGATGAAGAATTGCAAATTCATCCAGATTGGGAAGTGGACTTTCTGATAGCGCCACCCCGCATGCAGAAGTATGTGGATTATAGTGTAAGGGTGTATGGCGTGTATCTGCGTTACATCGCCCCAGAAGACATTCACATCTACTCCATCGACGAGGTGTTTATTGATGCCACTCCTTATCTTTCAACCTATCACCTCACGGCTCACGAGTTTACGGTAAAACTCATTCGTGAAGTGCTTGCAGAAACGGGCATTACGGCCACAGCGGGCATAGGCACAAATCTGTTTTTAGCAAAGGTGGCTATGGATGTGGTGGCTAAGCATTTACCTGCTGATGCCGATGGTGTGCGTATAGCCCATCTCGATGAAATGAGCTATCGCGAACAGTTGTGGAGTTATCGTCCCATTACGAAAATATGGCGCGTGGGGCGCGGCATTGCCGAACGTTTGGCGCAGCATGGCATGTACACGATGGGCGATGTGGCTCGTCAGTCATTGCGTGATGAAGAATTGCTTTATCGCCTTTTTGGCAAACGAGCCGAACTTCTTATCGACTACGCTTGGGGGTGGGAACCCTGCACCTTAAGCGACATTCGTGCCTATCGTCCACAAAGTCAGTCGTTGAGCCGAGGACAGGTACTCCATTCGGCATACACTTTTGAGAAGGCTTTGGTTGTGATGAAGGAGATGATTGAGGAGATGGCCTTGACCTTGGTGGATAAGCATCTTGTGACGGACCAAATTATTATCAGCGTGGGCTACGACCACGAGAGTCTTGCGCTGCCTAATTTTTGGGCAGTCTATCATGGGTCCATCGTGTGCGATCATTATGGACGAAGCATTCCTAAGCCTTTGCGATTACAGGTGACTTTGGCTAGCTCCACTTCTTCAGCGCAATTGCTGCGAGAGGCTGTGTTGCCACAAATTCTTTCGAAGGTAAATCGTTATTTATTGGTGCGCACTCTCAACGTAACAGCGGGGCGTGTGCGCCGTGAGGAACAGGTGGCTAAGGAACAGCGGGGGCGGGTGGTGCAACTCGACCTCTTTACCGATTATGAAGAATTAAAGAAACAGAAACTTGAGGAGAAGAAAAAGCTTGAGAAGGAGCGCGCCTTGCAAGAAACCGTGTTGCGCATAAAAAAAGCCTTTGGCAAAAATGCTATTTTGAAGGGACTGAATTTTGAGGAGGGGGCTACAGCTCGTGAGCGAAATGGACAAATTGGGGGACACAAGGC
>CAVKKI010000264.1:0-3063 GCA_963656725.1 Oribacterium sp.
CCTCCAGGTTATGAGCCTGGCGAGCTACCAACTGCTCCACTCCGCGTTCTAGGTTTAGAACTTGCTTACTTAAGCGTTTGTTCTTATTTCCTGTTTGCGAGTGCAAAGGTAGAGCATTTCTGAATAACTACCAAACAAAATCTTTTTTTTTTTCAAGAAAAGTGCATTTTTCTTGGAAAAATAGTTCTGATTTGATTATTTGCAATTTGAAGTTTGCAAAACAATGGCGCTATTTGCGGGTATTTCAACGTAGGTGGGGCAGTCTGCTTTTAGTTCGATAGTTTGCAGATTTCCTGTCAGTAGGTCTACTGCAGAGACTAGTCCGCTACGAATGTTGAGAAAATTGAATGCATGAGAGGGGATGCGAACGCCTACGTGTACGTCGTTGGGGGCGAAATTGCAAACAATTAGCAAAGTTTGTCCGTCCTTACTTTTCCTTATGAAGCTATATTGTCGATCACAGTCGTAGCCACAATCGCGTGTGTAGTTTGCATATTGTAGGTCGTAGAAGCTGCCCTCGTTGAGCGCTTTTTCATAGCGGCAAAGGCTGATTACTTTCTTATAGTAATGGTAGAGCATGGCTTCGTCGTTGTTGAAACTTGCTTCTAGGTTGTTGCTCGTGAGTTTTTGCAATGATTTAACGCCCCAATAGTCGAAGATGGTGGTGCGTCCATCGCTACCGCTAAATCCTTCCGCATCCATGCCTGGTTCGCCTATTTCTTGTCCGGCATAGACCATAAAGGGATTGGTTCCCATCATCGCACTTACTACCAAAGCGGGAAGAGCGCGCTTGGCGTCTCCAGCAAAGAAGGCTGAGGCGATGCGTTGCTCATCGTGATTCTCTAGGAAGTTTAGCATGTGTTGTCGGATGTCGTCTACACTTTGCCAGCATTGGGTGATGCATGAGGCTGAACGTCCATCGCAAATAATGGCGCGCAGTGTGTCGTAAAGGCCTACTTTGTCGTAGAGGTAGTCAAAACCGCTTGCAATATAATGTCTGTACTCGTTAGGGTTGTAGATTTCGGCTATAAATTGAACTTGGGGGTACTTCTCATGTACTTTATTAATGGCATAGGCCCAAAATTCGGCGGGAACCATTTCGGCCATGTCGCAGCGGAAGGCATCCACACCTTTCTTACACCAAAATAAAAGTATATCGGTCATCTTCACCCAAGTGGATGGAGTGGGAGAGAAGTGTGTGCTTCGGTTGTTGGCATAGTCTACCCCATAGTTGAGTTTAACTGTTTCATACCAATCGTTTCGGCTAGGCCAAGCATGGAAACAGTCGTTACCCGTAGCTTTTGCGGGATATTCTTTGTAGGGTTGTTTCGCTTTGCGCTCAATGTCGAAATCGGTGTGTAGAGTTTGACCTTCTAGATAATAGAAGTTGTTGTTGGGAGAGAAGCAAAGGCTTGTGTCGTCTCCTTCTCCTAGGTCTTTTACTCCTCGTGGGCGTGCATCGCTATGATATTGGCGTGCCACGTGGTTAGGCACAAAGTCTAGCACGAACTTTAGTCCGGCTTTGTGTGTGCGTTTAAGCAACGCCTCAAACTCTTTCATGCGTTTGGGAACGTCAACAGCTAGATCAGGATCAATGTCGTAGTAGTCTTTTATGGCATAAGGAGAACCTGCTTTTCCTTTTACTACGGCTGGATGGTCGGGAGTAATGTTGTATTTACTATAGTCGGTTTGTGTGGCATGTTCAATCAAGCCTGTGTACCATACGTGGGTATATCCGCATGAGGCGATGCGATGGAGTTGTTTCTCATCGATATCGTTTAATTTTGCGCATCCGTTTTGCTCGATGCTACCATTGGGTATGTTGCTTGTTTTGGAATTCCCGTAGAGTCGGGTGAAGATTTGGTAGATTAATGGTTTCATGTTATTAGGGGGTGTTTATAGGGCAAAATGTTTTTGTGACAGTGGTCTGAGTATGCTCTGTCTAAGCTTTATGAAATGATTTTGACGAGTTGGTAGAAATGAAGTGCATACCAACTCGCCAAAACCAATAATAAATCAAAAGTGGGGATTAGTCGTTCACGCCGTGTGCCTTTACATCAGCGTTGCCACGGCAGATTTTAGCAATCATGCCTTGCAGAGTTTTGCCTGGGCCACATTCGGTGAAATCGTCAGCCCCATCAGCAACCATGTTGGTCACTTCCTTGGTCCAACGAACCGATGCAGTCAGTTGGGCAATTAAGTTCGCTTTAATTTCTTCAGGATCGGTGTGGGCGCATCCGTCAACGTTTTGGTATACGGGACAAATGGGCTTGTTGAATTCTGTGGTGGCAATAGCAGCCTCGAGTTCTTCTTTGGCTGGTTGCATCAAGGGAGAGTGGAAGGCACCGCCTACGGGGAGGACTAATGCACGCTTAGCGCCTGCTTCTTTTAAACGTTGGCAAGCAAGTTCTACAGCCTCAGCTTCACCTGAGATAACCAATTGTCCAGGGCAGTTATAGTTGGCAGGCACAACCACCTTACCTGTTTCTTGGCTAATTTCTTTGCAAACGGCTTCAACTTGCTCATCGGGCAAAGCTATAATGGCGGCCATTGTGCCAGGTTGAGCCTCGCAAGCTTTTTGCATGGCCTTGGCACGAGCTGCAACGAGTTTTAAACCATCTTCAAAACTCAAGCAACGAGCAGCGGTGAGAGCTGAAAGTTCGCCTAACGAGTGACCTGCAACCATGGCGGGTTGAAAATCGCTACCCAAACAAAGTGCGCTAACTACACTGTGCAAGAACATGGCGGGTTGGGTTACTTTGGTTTGTTTGAGTTCCTCGTCGGTGCCGTCGAACATGATGTCGGTGATACGGAAACCTAGTATCTCATTGGCTTTCTCAAAGAATTGTTTAGCGATGGGGTGCTTCTCGTATAGGTCTTTGCCCATACCTACAAACTGTGCTCCTTGGCCAGGAAAAACGAATGCGTTCATTAGTAATATCTATTGTTTATATGTTTTTGCTTTAAAACTAAAAGAGCCTTCACGCTTTTAGGCGTTGCAAAATTACAAAAAAAGTGCATACTTTGGGACTTATTGAATGCAAAAGTGAGTTATGTCCTAGT
>CAVKKI010000265.1:0-3013 GCA_963656725.1 Oribacterium sp.
ACAAAACGATGAGTGGTGCAGAGCAAGACAAACCGCGTTGGAAACGTGCGGTAAGTGCTGTTGAGTCCGCTCTTGGCATGGCTGTAGGCCGCATGTATGTGGAACGCTATTTTCCTGAATCATCTAAGCAACGGATGTTGGAATTGGTGAAAAACTTACAGGTTGCTTTAGGTGAGCGTATTGATCTGCAGAGTTGGATGAGTGCGGAAACAAAGAAGCAGGCACACGAAAAACTGAATAGCTTCTACGTGAAGATTGGTTATCCCGACCAATGGATGGACTACACAAAACTTGACATTGATGAATCGTTGAGCTATTACGAGAATATGGTACGTGTTACTCAGTTTATGAGTCACTATTACATTGAAAAACATGTAAATAAACCCACAGATCGTACGGAATGGCTGATGAATCCTCAGACCATCAATGCCTATTATAATCCCACAACCAACGAAATCTGCTTCCCTGCTGGCATTCTGCAGCCTCCTTTCTTTAATCCAGAAGCTGACGACGCTTGCAATTATGGTGCAATTGGTGTGGTAATCGGTCATGAAATGACGCACGGCTTTGATGATGAAGGTTCTCAATTCGATAAGGACGGTAATCTACGCAATTGGTGGACGGACAAGGATAAAGCCGACTTCCAAAAACGTACAGCTGTAATGAGTAACTTTTTTGATAATATAAAGGTGTTGCCCGACCTAAACGCTAATGGAAAACTTACACTAGGTGAGAATATCGCAGACCATGGTGGCTTAAATATAGCTTATCAAGCCCTTCAAACTGCAATGAAGAAGAACCCTTTAGGTGAAAAGGATGGCTTTACACCAGAGCAACGTTTCTTCTTGAGTTATGGACTAATTTGGGCTAATAACACACGCGAAGAAATGCTTCGACAATTAGTTCGAATTGACCCTCATGCTCCAGCACGTTGGCGCGTAAACGGCGCCTTGCCACACATCGATGCTTGGTATAAGGCGTTTAACATCACTCAAAAAGACCCTCTTTACATCCCCAAAGACAAACGTGTGGATATTTGGTAATTAATAACAAACATCATTATGGAAGAAAAAGAAGTTTCCTTACCTGAAAATGCCTTTCGCCCCTTAAAAGAGGGCGAAAAGTACGAACCTCTGATGAAATCTGAAATGCAGTACCGTGAGGTAACCCCTTGGTCTGTAGTTTGGGGATTATTGATGGCCGTTGTTTTCTCGGCTGCAACAGCTTACCTAGGTTTAAAGGTAGGTCAAGTTTTTGAAGCTGCCATACCTATAACTATTATAGCTGTCGGGGTGAGTGGTGCTACGCATCGTAAAGATCCTTTAGGTGAAAACGTCATCATTCAAAGCATAGGGGCTTGTTCGGGTATGATTGTGGCTGGTGCTATATTCACTCTGCCTGCACTGTATATTTTGCAGCATAAATATCCAGAACTCACAGTGAATTTTTTGCAAGTGTTTCTAGCTTCATTATTGGGAGGTATCTTGGGTATTTTGTTCCTTATTCCTTTTCGAAAATATTTCGTAAAGGATATGCATGGAAAATATCCTTTCCCTGAGGCAACGGCGTCCACACAAGTTCTCATATCAGGCGAACGCAGTGGCTCACAGGCAAAACCTCTACTTGTAGCGGGAATCGTAGGTGGATTGTTCGATTTTGTGGTTGCTGCTTTCGGAGCATGGAATGAGAATTTTACCTCTCGTTGCTGCGAATGGGGCAATCAAATTGCTGATAAAGCAAAATTGGTGTTTAGTATTAACACTAGTGCTGCTTTGTTAGGAATGGGGTATATCGTAGGTCTTAAATATGCAGCAATCATTTGTTTTGGGTCCATTGCCATATGGTGGATAATTGTGCCTTTGATCTCATTGATTTTTCCTGATCTTATAGTCGCCACGGGCGATGCTGGTAATATCGTGGCGAGCAATGCCTCGCCCGAACAAATTTTTGGCTATGCTAAGAGCATTGGTATTGGAGGCATTGCCATGGCTGGCATCATTGGCGTAATCAAAAGTTGGGGTGTAATTAAAAGTGCCTTTGGCTTAGTTGAACAGATCTTCATTAAGAATGAAGCAAAAGTTCAAGAAGAGCGCACTCAACGCGATCTCTCTATGAAAATCATTGCCATTGGTTCTTTGCTTACCATAGTTGTTACAGCTTTGTTCTTCTATTTTGATGTGATGGGAGGAAATCTTCTCTTTACCATTGTTGGCATTTTAATCGTGGCAGTCATATCTTTCTTGTTTACTACAGTAGCAGCTAATGCCATAGCTATTGTGGGTTCAAATCCTGTGAGTGGCATGACGCTTATGACCTTAATCCTCTCTTCTATCATTATGGTGTTAGTGGGCTTAAAGGGAACAGGCGGAATGGTTGCAGCATTAATTATGGGCGGTGTGGTATGCACTGCCTTATCTTCTGCTGGTGCATTTGTTACGGACCTTAAAATAGGCTATTGGTTGGGAACAACTCCCAAGAAGCAAGAAACATTTAAATTTCTTGGAATCCTTGTTTCTGCCGCTACAGTAGGTGGAGTGATTATGATTTTGAACAAAGCCTATGGTTTCACTCCTGACAATTCTGATGTGATGGCTGCGCCTCAAGCTCGCGCTATGGCTGCAGTTATAGAACCTTTGATGAGTGGTCAGGGGGCTCCTTGGTTACTTTATTGCATTGGCGCTATATTATCCATTATCTTGACTTTTTGCGGGGTGTCTGCGCTTGCTTTTGCTTTGGGTATGTTTATCCCCTTGCAATTGAACCTTCCGCTTATTGTTGGAGGACTGATTAATTGGTATGTAAACACCCGTTCCAAGGATGTGAAGTTGAATCAGCAACGAAATGAAAAAGGCACGTTGTTGGCCTCTGGCTTTATCGCAGGTGGCGCATTAATGGGCGTGGTGAGTGCTGGTATGCAATTTGGTGGGCTAAATTTCGCAAATGAGGCCTATCTCAATTCTCCGCTTTCGCAAGTTGTATCACTCATTGCCTACGTATTTCTTATTGTTTATTT
>CAVKKI010000266.1:0-3002 GCA_963656725.1 Oribacterium sp.
AAGTACCCCCGCTGAGAATCGAACTCAGATCACTGCTTTAGGAGAGCGGTGTTCTATCCATTGAACTACGAGGGCTGCGTCGGTTTCGTTAGGCAAATGTAGCAAATTCTTGCCGAATGGCGAAAAAGAAAACCTAAAACACTCTTTTAGTGTTCTGTTTATGCATATTTTTAAGCCGAATGTGCAATTATTGCCGTCAATTTTGTAGATTTGCGGCCGTGTAAGGGCCGTCTTCGGCTTTACACCCCACTTCATTCACCCTTAAAATCACACACCAATGCCCATTTACTCCTTCGAGTCGCTCACCGTTCACCTCAAACAAACCTCGCGCATTTACCGTCTCGCCGTGGTGTGCGGGTCAGACCAAAGCACCGTGCAAGCGGTGATGCGAGCCGTGTGCGAAGGCTTTGCCCACGCCACTTTCGTGGGCGATGTGGCAGCGGTGAAGGCCCACGCTTGTGTGGCTCAATACTCTGGGCCGAATGTGGCCTATGTGGAGGCCGACACCCACGAACAAGCTGCCGAGCGGGCCGTGCGCCTTGTGCGCGAGGGTGGGGCCGACGCTCTCATCAAAGGGCTGCTTCACACCAGCACGTTGCTTCGCGCTGTGCTTAACAAAGAGTGGGGATTGCTGCCGCTGGGCCAAGTGCTCACCCACATCGCCGCGGCGCAAATGCCCCACCACCCCAAGTTGCTCTTCTTCACCGACGCCGCCGTCATTCCCTACCCCACCCACGAGCAGCGCCTTTGCCAAGTGGGCTATCTGGCCCAACTGCTTCACCGCATAGGCATTGAGCAACCGCGCATTGCCCTTGTGCATTGCGCCGAAACGGTGAGCGAAAAATTTCCACACACCCTAGGCTATGCCGACATCAAACAGCGCGCCGCCTCGGGCCAATGGGGCCCGCTCTTGGTGGACGGGCCACTCGACCTTCGCACTGCGCTCGACGCGCAAGCCCTTCGCACCAAAGGCATCAGTTCTTGTTTGCAAGGCCGAGCCGACGCCCTCGTGTTGCCCGACATTGAGGCCGGAAACGTGCTCTATAAAGTGCTGCCCCTCTTCGCCTCAGCCCGCGTGGCCGGCACGCTGCAAGGCACCATTGCCCCCGTGGTGTTGCCCTCAAGGGGCGACAATGCCGAGGCAAAGTATAACAGTTTGGCCTTGGCCCTAGTGAGCAGAGATTAATTCACACACGCTAATATATATAATAAGGTATAGAAATCTCCTTCGATACACCTCCTATAATATAATAAGGTATAGAGAACTCCCGAAAGAACGCAAAAACTAATTTAGCCCCCCGCACTTCGAAATGGAAACGCCCCGCTACTACATACTCGCCATCAACCCCGGCTCCACCTCAACCAAAGTGGCCGTCTACGCCAACGACGTGCCCCTTTGCGTCTGCAACATTCGCCACACGGTGGAAGAGTTGGCCCAATTTGCCCAGCTCAACGACCAACACCTCTTTCGCAAGCAACTCATTGCCCAATGGTTGCAAACAAACGGGTTGCCTCAACAATTCGATGCCATCATTGGCCGCGGCGGACTGATTAAGCCCATTGCTGGCGGCGTGTATGGCGTGAACGAAGCCTTGCTGCACGACACTCGTCACGCTGCGCGCCAACACGCTTGCAACCTGGGTTGCCTGTTGGCCTATGAGTTGGCTCAAGAGCAGAGCGAGCCTTGCCCCGCCTTTATTGCCGACCCCGTGATGGTGGACGAAATGTTGCCCGAGGCCCATGTGAGCGGTTCGCCCCTCATGCCGCGCCACGCCATTTGGCATGCGCTCAATCAGCGCGCCATTGCCCGCCGCCACGCCCAAAGTGTGGGCAAACGCTATGAGCAGCTCAATCTCATAGTGTGTCACCTAGGCGGTGGCATTTCGGTGGCGGCGCATCAAGCCGGGCGCGCCATTGATGTAAACAATGCGCTCGATGGCGACGGCCCCTTCACCCCCGAGCGCTCGGGGTCACTGCCGGCCACCGACCTCATTCGCCTTTGCTTTTCGGGCCGCCACACCGAAGCCGAACTCATTCGCAACGTCACGGGTCAGTCGGGTCTGATGGCTCACCTCGGCACCACCGACATTCCCCACATTCTGCAGCGCATTGACCAGGGCGACGCCCACGCCAAGTTGCTGATTGACGCCATGACCTATCACACGGCCAAATCGATAGCCGCCGAGAGCGCCGTGCTTTGCGGCCATATCGATGCCATTTTGCTCACGGGCGGCATGGCTCACAGCGCCTACATCACCGAGGCCATCACCCGCCGGGTGAAACACCTGGCTCCCGTGTTTGTTTATCCCGGCGAGGATGAAATGGAGGCCCTAGCCCTCAACGCCCTCGGCGTGTTGCGCGGCGAAATGGTGGCTAAGATTTATGAGTGATAAAGGGCGGCGCAAACTCTTGGGGCAAGCTCTTGGGGGGCGACGCGTCCCGCGTCGGGGCAAGCACAAAAACTATAATATTTTAGATAACAAACTGCCACACATAGCCCTAAGTAGCGGCGCAAGTGAAGACATCATTCCACTTGCGCCGCTACTTTTGCGTTTGTGCTTGCCCCGACGCGGGACGCGTCGCCCCCCAAGAGTTTGCGTCGGTTTGAGAGTTTTTCGCGAAAGCCATGCAGGTTGGCGTACATCGGTCGGTGTACGGTCGTACAACGGTCGGTGTACGCTCGTACATCGGTCGGTGTACAATCGTACATCGGTCGGTGTACGGTGAGCGGTTGGGCGGGTGCGAAAAATTTTTAAGGGGATGAGAATTACTCTGTGGGGGCTACGCGGCTCGCGTCGAGGCTAGTGGTAGCACGATCCAAACTCAAGCAATGGCTCAAGCTCTTGGGGGGCGACGCGTCCCCGCGTCGGGGCAAGCACAAAAGCTAGTATTTTTTAGATAACAAACTACATAAGTAGCGGCGCAAGCGAAGACCTCACTCCACTTGCGTCGCTATTTTTACGCCCGTGCTTGCCCCGACGCGGGACGCGTCGCCCCCCAAG
>CAVKKI010000267.1:0-2980 GCA_963656725.1 Oribacterium sp.
TTTAAAAAACAGTACTTTCTTTGTTAATTATATTAAAGACTTACAATTCTTCGTTAGTGGGATTAAGCAATAACAAGAAATCTATTTCATTTTAATGGCAGTAAATATTCGTCCAGATTTTATACCAAGTTTTCTTGCAGAGAAAAAAGTGTCAGAATGCTGATAGGTACATATGCCAGCTATTTGAATATGATCAAGAGGTAAGCCACCTTGCTCTAGCAGGTAGGAATTGGCTGCCCAAAGGTCGATGTGATATTTCGTATGAGAAATCTTGGGAGATTGGATAATGCTTTCGGGAAAATGGGCTTGACAAAAGGAATCTACTACTTCTTCACCTACTTCGAAGGCTTCCACCGAAATACTTGGACCTATGATGGCTTGACAGGTATGCGGATTTACACCAAATTTATCAATCATAGCTTGCAAGGTTTTGCTTACTATTTGCTTTACAGTGCCACGCCAACCAGCGTGTATGGCAGCTATTGTGTGAGTGACAGAATCATAGATAAGAATGGGGACACAGTCAGCAGTGGAGATGCCAATGCATTGATGAGGTTGGTCAGAAATTAGAGCATCTACATCTTCAAGAGCCTTTCGTTGTTCTATCTGCGACTTTTCGAGAAGATTTGCATCAATGCAGAGAATGTGGTCGGAGTGCGTTTGATGGGGCAACCAAATGTGAGATTGAGGTTCTTTTATTTCATGACTCAACCACTTCAAGTTACGTTTAACACGTTTGTCGTTATCCCCACAGTAATGAGTAACGTTGAAAGCAGAAAAAGTACCCATTTGAACGATTTCTTCTTGGCTTAGGTTGAAAGGAGAAATACGGGTCGTAGAGAATGCGGTTACATCCGCAGAAAGGTTATAGTTTAATAGAGTATTTTGCATCACATATTTGGATTATGAATGTTTTTACCTGTTATATACACAGTTTTTTCATTTTTGAGGAGCTATAAATTTGACTACCTTTAAACTGTACCATCCAATCCCATCCTTAAAAACTGAAACAATACAGGCTTATTTCTGTTTTGTATAATCTACATTCCAGTATAAGAGTAATCCTCTGTTCAGAGAAGTGTTGAATCTGCATTAAAAAAACTATAAACCGCAATGCATGTCCGTGTGCACCAATTGGTGGCCGTGCTACCACCAACTGAAGGTCGTGTTACCTTCAGTTGGTGCACACATTACCTTCAGTTGGTACACGTCCATTACATTCTGTGTTTAAGTCAAACGGGAAGCCTTATTGGGAGGGTTAATGAATGGGGAAGATAAAATGAAATAAGCAGACAGTGCAGTCATTCAGCCCTTTACCATATAATTTCGAAATGAATGTTCCCATTCTTAGCAGGGCAATCTACATTATAGCATAAAGGACTACGAATGTCATGCTTTAAGTTTAAATAAAAGCCGTGTGTTATGTGCTTCTAAATGGAAAGCCTTAATGTGTTAAACCATAATTATGTCAACTAAAATAAAGTCAATCACTTTCGTATAAAGAAAAAGCGCTTTCTGTGAGGAAAACGCCTTATAAGTTTATAGGTAACTAGTCTTCTAGTTCTTCTATTTCGTAGATATCTTCGTCGTAATCATTCTCGTCATTGTCAACACTATCGAGAGCAAAATCTGCCTGCCAATCTGCAAAATCTGTTTCCAAGACTTTTACTTCACGATTACGATGAATAATTGAACCTCCTTCCGATACTGACTGTAATTTGTTACTCTCGCTGTTAAGTTCCTCCCAAAGGATGTCTTTCAACTTATCTAGTCCGAATCCTGTGACTGCTGAGATATAAATAACGGGTAGGTCTGTGGGTAATTCTGTACGCAACATATTCATTAGTTCTTCATCAATCAAATCGCATTTTGTTACAGCGAGTACACGATGCTTATTGAGCATACCTGGATTGAATTTAGCCAACTCACCTAAGAGAATGTTATACTCTCGAGCTATATTGTCTGCGTCACTAGGCACCATAAACAATAGCAAGGAATTTCGCTCAATATGTCGAAGGAATCGAATACCTAACCCACGACCCTCAGCTGCCCCCTCTATAATTCCTGGAATGTCGGCCATGACAAATGATTTGTGATCGCGATAAGACACTACACCCAGACTAGGCTCCATCGTAGTGAATGGATAGTTGGCTATTTTGGGGCGTGCCGAGGATAAGGCAGAAACGAGAGTAGATTTTCCAGCATTAGGGAACCCCACAAGGCCGACGTCGGCTAAGAGTTTTAATTCTAAGATTACCATCATCTCTTGCATGGGTTCGCCTGGTTGTGCATAACGAGGCGCTTGATTAGTAGAAGTGCGGAATTGCCAATTTCCAAGTCCTCCACGCCCTCCTTTAAGTAGCATAACCACTTGGCCGTCTTCTGTGACATCACAAAGATATTTACCCGTTTCGGCATCATAGGCTACAGTTCCTGGAGGAACATCTATGTAACGATCTGCGCCATCTGATCCATGTGAACAACATTTGCTGCCATTACCTCCATTCTCCGCAAAAACGTGTCTATCGTAGCGAAGGTGTAATAAAGTCCAATAATTATGGTTGCCGCGAAGGTAGATATTTCCCCCACGTCCGCCATCACCCCCATCGGGTCCGCCATTGGGTTGATATTTTGCTCTGTGCATGTGCATGGATCCTCGTCCCCCCTTTCCAGAGCGACAAAATATTTTTACGTAGTCAACGAAGTTTGATTCGGCCATAAAATGTGGTTAAATGTGGATGTTATTTATTGATAGGTGTCAAAGAAACGTAGAACGAGTTCTTGACAAAATGCTAGAGCTATTAAAAAAGGCTTATGCTAAAAAGGAATTCTTAGCATAAGCTACTATTATAATTGTTAGAGGCGTAGTTTAGAATTGGTCAATAACAGCGCAGAGAGCATTATTGATTTCCTCAAGCGATCCATAACCTTTAACTGCGTGGCGCTTACCTTCCTTTTCATACCATTCTATAAGAGGAGC
>CAVKKI010000268.1:0-2960 GCA_963656725.1 Oribacterium sp.
CGCTGTGCGAGTTCTACCTCCTCGTCGGTTGAGATGAGTTCCTCACGGCCAATTTTCGACCTCTCGGGCAGAAGGGTTTCTAATGACAAACCTTACACCAAAGGCTTCTACATTGTAAATGGTAAGAAAACGGTGATTGGAAAATAATTCGATTCAACACCTTCATCAAAAAAAGCGCCCAACTTCTCAAATGAAAAAGTTGGGCGCTTTGTGTTGGAAGTATAGTTGTGAGGATAAACGCGCCTATTTGCTTGTCGTTTCGCTCGGGCTGACTCGGCTCCACTTCCCATTGGGTAGCCATTTATAGTAGAGCGGTTGATAAAGATTTTCAGCATCCTTGCGGTCTTGTTCGCTGAGAGCGTCTAGGCTCAGACTATAAGTGAGCGTGGCAGTGTTGGCGTCGGCAAGAACCTGAATGGGAAGGTTGGCTGTGGTCACTTGCAAAATTTGGCTTCTAGTGTAGCTTAGTTTATTGTTCGGGTTGAGCATAAGTTTACGGCTAGGTGTGGGTAAATCGTGCTTCGCCGCGTGCCAATCGTGTCTGTAGATAGAAAGCTGCGACGAAGTGCCTTGCGCCATAAACGAGTGAATGCAAACGATGAGCGTGTCGTGAGGCAGGGGCAGCAGACGCATTTGCCAAGTGCTAGCGTCTGTGCAGCGAATAAAAATGTACTCGTTCGTTTTGCGCAGCATCTCCGACTGTCCACCATAAGTGTTCTCCACTTTGGCCAGAAGTCCGTTGTTAAACAAGTCTATCATGTCTAATCGGGCCGTTTTGTCGAGCAGCGGAAGCACGGCGGTGGGCATTTGCGCAAAGAATTTATCGATGGCATGACTTGTTTGCGCTGAAGCGCACAAGCCAATAAGAAAGAGCAGAAAAGAAAGAAAATGTCGTTTCATAAGCGCAAAGTTAAGCCATGAAGTGTAATAATCAAAGAAAAACAATCGATAGTTTGGCTTATTAGCCGAAAAGTCGTAATTTTGCAGCCGATATTAACGACCATTACACTAAGTTGTTACCATAACAATTTGATAAACCATAAAAAGCTATAGCAAAATGAAAAAAGGTATTCACCCTGAGAATTATCGTCCCGTTGTATTCAAGGACATGAGTAACGGCGATATGTTCCTTTCTCGTTCAACTTGTAAAACTACCGACACTGTTGAGTTCGAAGGCGAAACTTATCCCGTAGTAAAGCTTGAAATCTCAAGCACGTCTCACCCCTTCTACACAGGCAAGTCAAAGCTTGTGGACACTGCAGGTCGTGTAGACAAGTTCATGAGCCGCTACGGAAAGAGCCGCAAGTAATTCTCCTTACTAGCGCTCCTAAGATATTTCTTATCAAAGGGCTAGGTAACACCCAAGTGGTAAAGTGGATGCGTCTGAAAAGATGTATCCACTTTTTGCAATTATCCAAGGCACAATGATTGAGGGTTAACAGCTTTTTCTCCTTCAAGCATTGCATCCCTTCATTCCTAACAACCGATTATGCCGTCAGCCATTTCTCTTTCTTGTCCGCCCATTCCGCTCGTTCGCATCGCCCTGGTTGGCCTTGGCGAGCGTGGACGCAAAACGCTTGAGCGTTATAGCCTTTATGTTACGGGCGCTGAAATTCGTTGCATTGTCGACATCGACGAGGCCAAACTCAATGCGGCCAATGCGTGGCTTAAAGAGCAAGGCAAACCTCAAGCGCAGCAACTTTGTGGGGCAGAGGCTTGGAAACAGGCTTGCCAACTCGAAGATATTGATGTGGTGTATGTTTGCACGGAATGGCGCACGCACACGCCCATTGCGATTGAGGCCATGCAATGTGGTAAACATGCGGTGGTAGAAGTGCCGGCGGCCACTACTATTGAGGAGTGTTGGCAACTAGTGCACACGGCCGAGCAAACGCAACGCCATTTGTTTATGGCCGAAAATTGTTGCTACGATTTCTTCGCCCTTGAAACGCTCGAAATGCATCGTCAGGGGTTCTTTGGCGACATCACGCATTGCGAAGGGGCTTACATTCATTGCTTAGCCGACCGCTCGGCCGAACAAATAGCAGCTGGTGGCACACGCCATCATTGGATGCTTCATTCTTGCGCCCTTCACGGGGGCAACCCTTATCCCACCCACGCCATCGGTCCCATAGCCCAATTGCTCGATTTTCATCACTCCGACCGCATGGAGAGCCTCGTTTCCATCACATCGAAAGGAGTCGGCGAGAATTTGCAGAGCAGTATGGGTCGAATTAATTCCACCCTCATTCAAACCCAGCGCGGCGTGAGCATCTTGTTGCAACTCGATGTCACCACCTCGCGTCCCTACAATCGTTTGCAAACTATTTGCGGCACTCAGGCTTTTGCGCAAAAATATCCCTTGCTCACTGTGCAGCGGGTGGGAGAACAACAAGCTGTTTATGGCGAAATGGCTGAACAATTGCTCGATGCTTATGCTCAGTCTGAGGCGGCTAAATTGTGGAAGCAAGGACGCAGAATGGGCGTTGCTAATGAAATGAATTATGCCATGGACATGCGCTTAGTGCAGTGTTTGCAACAAGGTTTGCCTCTCGACATCGACGTGTATGATGCTGCCGAGTGGTCGTGCTTGGCCGAACTGACGCAACAATCGGCTCGTAATGGTGGAATGCCCGTGAAAATCCCCAATTTCCGTCACTAATCTCCCCAAAAATGAGCTCACAGTGGGGGCGACGCGGCCCGCGTCGGCGCAAGCACTGGCGCTAGAAGTAACGCAAAAAGCATGAATGCTAGCAAAAAATGGAAATCCCCACTTTGTGCTAGCATTCATGCTTTCTTACATTGCTATTTGCGCCGCTACTTGCGCCGACGCGGGACGCGTCGCCCCCGGAGATATTAGCGCCCGCAGAGTTTTTAGCACTCCAAGGCTATTAGCGTTTACAATCCCACTTTCTCTAATTCGCTTTGCATTTGCTGTTGCAATTCCTTGGCCTTTTGAC
>CAVKKI010000269.1:0-2876 GCA_963656725.1 Oribacterium sp.
TGTGTTATATGGGGATGTGCAAAGTGTGACTACTTTTGGTAAAAAAACAGAATATATCCTTGTCAATGGTCATAAGTTTGTAGATCTTGGTTTGCCTAGTGGGGTGCTTTGGGCCACGTGTAATATAGGAGCAACTACGGCTACTGACGATGGAGATTATTTTGCTTTTGCCGAAACGGAGCCTAAAACCTTTTATTATTTGAGTACGTGTAAGTATTATAATGGATCTTATTTTACTAAGTACAATTCCGATGGAAAGACCGTTCTTGATAAGGAAGATGATGCAGCCTATGCTAATTGGGGGGCTTCTTGCCGCATGCCGACCAGTGATGAATATGAAGAATTACTCAGTTCGGATAATTGTACTTGGACGTGGACTAATGGAGGGTACAAGGTGGAAAGTAAAAATAATGGTAATTCTATTTTTTTTCCAGCTTCGGGCATCCGCGATGGAAACAGCCTCAAATGCCTAGGCGAGCTCGGCTTCTACTTGTCGAATACGGTCTATCATGGTCACCGTGGCTACGCAAACTACCTCAGCTTCTACAATGGTAACCGGCTTGTCTATTACAAATACCCACGTTATGATGGCTTCTCCGTTCGCCCCGTCGCAGAACCTTAAGGTGCGCAAATGCGTATCTTTTCTTTCTTGCGTCGTTAGACGCTCTTAAAACTTAAACACCGAAGGTGCTAATTTATAGATTACTCCTAATTAGATTAAACAATGAAATTACGAAAATTATATATGGCTTTGTGTGGCATTTGCCTTGCTGCGCAATCCATCTATGCCCAACAAAATATGTATGTGGTGAGCGATGAGGGCAGTGTCAATGCCATCAGCGTTTCGTCCGTGAATTATGCCACGTTTAATGCCAATGCTCAATGGTTCACTATAACCAATGATGGTATTGAAGGAGCAACCAAAAACTCAATCTCCGCCTCATGCACAGTGAGTTTGAATTCCGATTCCGAGGTAAAATCTCTTTCTTTCAGCCCCGAGGTGGGTGTGTGCTATTCCGAGGAAAATGCATTGCCCACCGTCAACGATGGAAACGAAACATTAGGTACTGAATTGAAGAGTTACAGCTTCTCGTTGAGTTTGTTAACATTGGGTACCACTTATTATTTCAGACCTTATGTAAAGTTGGGGAATGCTGTGATTTATGGTGAAGTTGCCACGGCTAAAACGCTTGGCACTAAGCCCGTTGATCATAGCAAAACAATCAATGGCCACAAATTCATCGACCTAGGCTTGCCAAGCGGCTTGCTTTGGGCTGAAACGAATGTTGGAGCGGAAACTGAAACTGAATATGGTGATTATTTTGCTTGGGGTGAAACGGTGGCTAATAAAACTGATTATTCTTGGGATACGTATAAATATGGAGATTCATCATACAATATTACTAAGTACAATTCCTCAGATAAAAAGACCACTCTTGATAAGAAAGATGATGCAGCTTATGTTAAATGGGGAAGAAGTTCTTGCCGCATGCCGACTAGTGACGAATTTGAGGAATTACTTAATTCGGATAATTGTACTTGGACGTGGACTAATGGGGGTTACAAGGTAAAAAGCTTGAGTAATGGCAACTCTATCTTCCTCCCGGCTTCGGGCTACCGCCGCGGGTCCAACCTCAGCAATCAGGGCTCGCACGGCTACTACTGGTCGAGTACGCTCAATTCCAGCTACCGCAGCAGCGCGTACTACCTGTACTTCGACAGTAGCAACCACTTCGTCAACGACATCAACTACCGTTACAACGGCTTCCCCGTTCGCCCCGTCGCAGAACCTTAAGATGCGCGAATGCGCATCTCTTCTTTCTTGCGTCGTTAGACGCTCCTTTTAAAAAGTGTGGCTCTATAAATTAACTCCTCTGTCAGATTTTGGAGTTAATTTATAAAGCCACCTTTATTCTATGTCTTTGTGTGTGGATGATTGAAGGGAGGGGGAAAGCACAATGCGACCACGCCTCATGAGATGTAGCCCTCTTGATCGTAGCCCCGATGGTATTGGTGAATGAGCTTGATTAGCCCTTGCACAGCCGGAATGTTGGAGGAGAGATTTTTGAAGCGTTGATATTGCTCACGGTATCTTTCGGAAGAGCCGGTTTGTAGGCGCTGCTCGATGTCGTGGGGAATGAGAAAGGTGGCGCGTTGGCCTAGGTGTTGATGAAATTCGGTGAGGAAGATGTGGATGCCGGCGAGGTCGAAATCGCCGAAATGGACGTAACGATTGGGGAGGGACTGCAACCAAGAGTGTAGGTCGGTGGATTGCGGATAGCGCGACACGAACAGAAATTTTTCTTCGGGCATTAATGTCGAGAACAACGCCTTTTGCCGACGGATGAGCCGAAAATTCTCCATATTTTCTATGCCCACCACCACCACGTCTTTGGGAATGGAAAATTGCTGCCAGTTGGCAATGAACAAGAAACTCCCTTCGTTGGGACAAACGCTTATTTTCTCTCCGTTCAACAAGCAATCGATAGGCTCGTAGGCGTTGATGGGAAAACCGGGGCAAGAGCGCACCAACACGAGTTTGGAATTTCCCGTTTCTGTGGCTTGTTCCGAGCGAGTGGCCTCTGCATTGAGCAGCACTTCTCGCAGTTTTTCCAATCCTTGCAAGCGCTCGTCAATCAGGCTAAGTGAAAGTTCTAGCTTTTCGGGAACTGAAGCCACGAGGGTTCTTCGGCTGCCTTGTGAGCGACTTACTAACACGCCCTCATGCAGCAACTCTTCCACCCATTCGCCCCGCAAGGCACTAGCTGGAAGCGTTTCGCCCGAACGCAAGCGAAGCAGTTTGTTGATGAGTGAAAGCGTTATTTTCATGCGAGATGTTTTGTTAATCTAGGTAAAAGAAGGTTCTTTCGTTTCAT
>CAVKKI010000270.1:0-2864 GCA_963656725.1 Oribacterium sp.
CTAACTTTAAGGAAGGTATGTCCGTGTTGGAGTACTTCATCTCCACCCACGGTGCTCGTAAAGGTTTGGCCGATACCGCATTGAAGACGGCCGACGCCGGTTACCTCACTCGTCGTTTGGTTGACGTGTCGCACGACGTGATCATCAACGAAGAAGACTGTGGCACACTCCGTGGCCTTGTTTGCACCGCTTTGAAGGATGGCGATGAAGTGATTAGTTCACTATCAGAGCGCATCTTGGGTCGTGTGTCTGTTCACGACATCATCGACCCCGTCAGTGGCAAACTCATTGTGGCTTCGGGCGAGGAAATCACCGAACCCATTGCCGCACAGATTGAGGCATCGCCCATCGAAAGCGTCGAAATTCGTTCCGTGCTCACTTGCGAAAGCAAGCATGGCGTATGTATGAAGTGCTACGGGCGCAACTTGGCCACTAGCCGCATGGTGCAGAAGGGCGAAGCTGTCGGTGTGATCGCAGCCCAATCAATTGGTGAGCCCGGTACGCAGCTGACCCTCCGTACGTTCCACGCTGGTGGTATCGCTTCGAATGCCGCAGCCAACGCCACCATTAAGGCAAAGAGTGACTGCCGCATCGAGTTTGAAGAACTTCGCACGGTAGATGCTCACGACGAAGAAGGCAACGCTTGCAAGGTGGTAGTAGGTCGTTTGGCCGAAGTGCGCTTCATCGACGAAAACACAGGCATCGTGCTCTCTAACCAAAACGTGCCCTACGGTTCACAACTCTTTGTGAGCGAAGGCCAACACGTGGACAAAGACACTGTGATTGCCAAGTGGGACCCCTTCAACGCTGTGATTGTGACCGAAACCGCTGGTCGCGTGCAGTTTGAAAACGTTACCGAAGGTATTAGCTATCGTGTGGAAGAAGACGAAGCCACTGGTTTGCGCGAGCGCATTGTGATTGAGTCGAAAGATAAGACCCACGTGCCCAACTGCCACATCGTGAGCGAAGACGGCGAAATCATCCGCACCTACAGCTTCCCCATCAACGGCCACATCGTGGTGGAAGATGGTCAAGAGCTCAAGGCTGGCGACATCCTCGTTAAGATTCCTCGTGTAGTAGGTAAGGCAGGTGACATCACCGGTGGTCTGCCCCGTGTAACCGAGCTGTTCGAAGCCCGCAACCCGAGCAACCCCGCAGTGGTTAGCGAAATCGACGGTGAAATCACCATGGGTAATGTGAAACGTGGCCACCGTGAAATCATCGTCACCTCTAAACTTGGCGTTGTGAAGAAGTACCTCGTGCCTCTGTCAAAGCAAATCCTCGTGCAAGAGAACGACTTCGTGCGTGCCGGCACTCCTCTCTCTGACGGTTCAATCACTCCGGGCGACATCCTTGCCATCAAGGGCCCCACGGCAGTGCAAGAATACATTGTCAACGAGGTGCAAGACGTTTACCGCTTGCAAGGTGTGAAGATCAACGATAAACACTTTGAGGTAATCGTGCGTCAGATGATGCGTAAGGTGCAAATCAATGATCCGGGCGACACTCGATTCCTTGAACAACAAATTGTGGACAAACTCGACTTCGCTGAAGAGAACGACCGCATTTGGGGCAAGAAGGTGGTGATTGACGCTGGCGACAGTGAAAACATGAAGAAGGGTATGATTGTTACCGCTCGCAAACTTCGCGACGAGAACTCTCAACTCAAGCGCCGCGACATGAAGTTGGTTAAGGTGCGCGACGCTAAGGCCGCCACTTCCACTCAGATTCTTCAGGGTATCACCCGCGCTGCATTGCAAACGAAGAGCTTCATGTCGGCCGCTTCCTTCCAGGAAACCACTAAGGTGCTCAACGAAGCTGCTATCAGCGGCAAGACCGACTTGCTCGAAGGTATGAAGGAGAACGTGATTTGCGGTCACCTCATCCCTGCTGGTACGGGCTTGCGTGAGTTTAATAAGATCATCGTTGCCGACCGCGACGAATATGAGCAGGCTCAAGCCCGCAAGGCTGCTGCTCGCGGAGAAGAATAATATTTTTTCTGCATAAATATAGGTAAGGATGCTTGTTCTGATAAAAAGGAATGAGCATCCTTTTTTTGATGATTTTTTGGGGAGCGCTAGCTCTTGGGGGGGCGACGCGTCCCGCGTCGGGGCAAATAGCGGCGCTAGTAGAGAATACAAAAACATTTCAAGTAGAGGGGGCATTTGTGCTTGCCCCGACGCGGGACGCGTCGCCCCCCAAGAGCTTGAGCCGCTTCTAGCGCTTCATTCTCACACAATAAATAGTGCCTCGACTTGTTCTTCGCTTGGGCAAGGACAGCAAAGTAAGCTCACGTCCCAACGTGGCGGGCGTAGCGCTGCGAATGGCCGATTTCTCCGTTTTTCGCAACGACTGATATATGCTCGTGGCTGTGAGCCATACACTTTCTTTATTTTCATCCAAAGCAGCAGTAGAAGAAGCGGAAGAAGAAACCACGGGAGTGCTCGCATCCCCCGCACCAAAATGCTGCAAGAAAGCCTCTCGTACGCTCGAATGGCGATAAAACGTGCGGTTGTGTTGCTGCACGGCCTGCTCCTCCTCATGCGTGAGGTAAGTGCGCTCACCTTCTAGCACTTCATGAAGCAACTGAGCGTAGATTTGCGCATAGTCAACCGGTGTGGTGCAGTCAATAATCTGCGTCACCTCTTGGCAATAGAAGCGGCGGCTACCCGTGGGGTCGGTGAGCAAGTCGTAGCGATTGCTCGTGCCAATAAACGAGGCCAAACGGCTTAGCGCAGTAAATGAAGAACTGTAAGCCTTACGCGCCGACATGCGGCCCAACTGCACAAGGTTTTTTAGCTTCGCCATATGCTGCAAACTGTAGCGGTCGAACTCGTCGAGATTGATGAGTCCGTAGTGAGAAA
>CAVKKI010000271.1:0-2848 GCA_963656725.1 Oribacterium sp.
CAGGAGTCACAAAAGAGGAGTCGGCTCCCGACAAGCGTTCGAAAGCCCGCGCCAATTGGGCTTCGTAAGAACTAAGGTCTTCGAATTTTTGAGCCACATCTAATCGAAGGGTAGTCAGCGTGCTATCTTTATAATAAGCACGCAAACTATCTTCTATGCCGAAACCATCGGCTGGCCCCAAGCGCAACACATCCTCAATCAAGGCACGTGTGGCACGCGGATGCTCCGTGTTCATGCGTTGCCAAAGTGTCACACTCCCCGTGTTGACATAGTCGTCCACCAAACGGTCGTAGCGCACAATCTTTAGCGAAGGCTTGTCGTGTCCTCGCAAAAGAGTGGAATCAAACTGGCAAGAAGCAAGGCAAAACGCCCACGCTCCCACTAGCATAATTGATAATATGTGGAGTGGCTTATTCAATAACGAATTGATTTATGCCCACAAAATTAGGCAAAAAATGTCAAATAGACAAAGAACTGTAGCGCTTTATGCCTTTTAGATAGTATAAGAGCAGCAGGCTCTTAGGCAAGCGTTCAGGGATGCCCGCTTCGTCATTCACCGCCAATTGCCGATTCTTTTGGCGGTCGGCTTCAAACTGCGGGCGCATTCGGTGATATTCTTTGCGAGCTTTACGCACAGCCTTAAAGTTGGCCACATCGCCCGTCAAGAGAAACTTTAAAGCGGCTACCCAATCGAGCAAGGTGCGCACGCGCATCACCGATTGGAGTTCGCTTTCGGGCAAATTCTTGTAAAGCATAAAGAGATTATTGCGGAAGTTGAGGAACGTTTTTCGAGGATTGCCCGCATCGAGCGTTCCGCCCCCCACATGATAGGCCACACTTTGAGGCACACACACCACCTTACGTCCGCGGCTACGAAGTCGCCAACAAAGGTCAATTTCTTCCATGTGGGCAAAGAAGCGGCCATCAAGTCCCCCACTCTTTTCCCAATCGTCCTTACGAATCAGCAAGGCTGCCCCTGTAGCCCAAAGCAAAGAGCACACGTCATCATACTGCCCTTTATCTTCTTCCACATCAGCAAATATGCGACCTCTACAGAAAGGGTAGCCATAGCGATCGATAAAGCCCCCCGAACCGCCAGCATATTCAAATTTCGACTTATCGCGTTGACTCAGCAATTTGGGTTGACACACCGCCACTTCGGGGTGTGCCTCCATATAAGCTAAGAGCGGTGTGAGCCACCCATCGGGCACCTCTACATCGGAGTTAAGCAACAGATAATAAGGAGCGTCAATCTGCTTAAAAGCTTGATTATAACCTTCGGCGAAACCGTAGTTTTGAGGCAAGGGGAGCTGCACCACATTCGGAAATTCCTTCGTAAGCATTTCGAGTGAACCATCTGTTGAACCATTATCGGCCACAATCACGCAACCTTCTTCCTGTGAACCTTTCACCACCGAGGGAAGAAACTGGCGCATCATTTCGCGTCCGTTCCAGTTCAGAATCACCACGGCTATTTTATCGGTCTTTATCATCTTCTTAATCCTCTTCTAGTAAGCAGTCTTTATTCTCTGAAAAATCGCCTAGTTTCGCCAAGGTTACACTATTGTCTTCCACCTCATGCTGGAGAGATTGCTGCACGCGGATATAATTATCAGTAAACCCTTGCATGGGTTCTCCATTGCGAGCATGCTCCCACAACACGGGGCGGGTGGTGTGACGAAAACGGGCATAATGCGCCAAGCGCTTCTCTTCCGACAAAGCTAACAAACGCTGACTACGCTCGTGCTTGGTTTGGGGCGACACCACATAGGGTATTTCGAGTGCTTTCGTGCCAGGCCGCTCACTGTAACTAAACACATGAAGTTGCGAAATGTTGAGCGATTGAATGAAGCGATAAGCCTCTTCAAAATATTCATCAGTTTCACCGCGCATGCCCACTATCACATCCACCCCAATAAAGGCATCGGGCATAATCTGCTTGATGCGTTGTATTTTTTCAGCAAACAATGCCGTGTCATAATGACGATGCATCAGTTTGAGCACAGCGTCGCTACCACTTTGCAAAGGGATGTGAAAATGGGGCATAAAGGCACGAGAGTGGGCACAAAATTCAATAATCTCGTCGGTTAGCAAATTGGGTTCAATGCTCGAGATGCGATAGCGTTCAATTCCCTCCACCGCATCTAGAGCCTTTATTAACTGAAGAAAATTCTCGCCCGTGCTTCGACCGAAATCACCCGTATTTACCCCCGTCAACACAATTTCTTTTCCGCCTTCGGCAGCCACTTGTTCGGCTTGTGCCACCAACGAGGCTATGGAGCCGTTGCGCGAACGGCCACGTGCTATGGGGATGGTGCAATAGGTGCAATAATAGTTACACCCATCTTGCACTTTAAGGAAATAGCGCGTGCGGTCACCGCGTGAGCAAGAGGGCACAAAAGTGCGAATGTCTTTGGTGGGCACACTGATGGCCTCGTGGCAAGCATCGCCCTCATCAAGCACTAGCTTTTGGGCCATGCGTTCCTCTATATAACGAAGCACCTCGCCCTTCTGTTCCATGCCCACCACAAGGTCTACCCCCGGGAAGGTAGCAATTTCATTGGCTTTCAACTGAGCATAGCAGCCCATCACCACCACAAAAGCACCTGGGTGTTCACGGGTGAAGCGGTGGATGGCTTGTCGGCATTTGTGATCAGCCACATCGGTCACCGAGCAGGTATTTACTATGCAAATGTCGGCCTGTTCGCCTTTTTCGGCGGTCACCACGCCCTGTCGTTCCAATTGATCGCGCAACGAGGCAGTCTCAGCGAAATTGAGTTTACAACCCAACGTGTGGTAAGCCGCTTTCTTATTTTCTAGTGTTGACATAAATTTCTATATATATAGG
>CAVKKI010000272.1:0-2845 GCA_963656725.1 Oribacterium sp.
CCCCGACGCGGGACGCGTCGCCCCCCCAAGAGTTCAACCCCCAATAGTTCACTCCCCAAGAGTTACAGCCCCAAGAGTTTTTCCCATAACACCCCTCACCCATGCTGCAAAACCCTCCCTCTAACCGTCACGACACCGTGCTGCCACTGCCCCTTGAGGTCACGGCCAACGCTTGGGCCGTTGACGCGGCTTGCTCGGGCAACCCAGGGCCTATGGAGTATCAGGGCATTGACCTGGCCACGGGCCAGCGCGTGTTTCACTTCGGACCCGTGCACGGCACTAACAACATTGGCGAATTCTTGGCCATTGTGCACGCTCTGGCGCTTATGAAGCAGCGCGGACTGCACAAAACCATCTACACCGATAGCCGAAACGCCCTTATCTGGGTGGCGAAACGGCAGTGTAAAACCACCCTGAAGCGTACGCCTCAAACCGAACAGCTTTATCAACTGCTTGAGCGAGCCGAGGCTTGGCTACGCAATAACAATTATGCCGACATCCCACTGCTTAAGTGGGAAACTCAACGCTGGGGAGAGGTGCCCGCCGACTTCGGACGCAAATAACTCTTCGCGGATGAGCCACTCCTATATATATAATAGGTGTTACTATATATATAATAGGTGTCGCTATCTATGTGATAGGCGTTACCTTATATAATATAGGTATCACCCTCTATATAAAAGGTGTGAGGCTTGCTCTTCACCCTCCTCCCCCATTCCTTAAAAAGAAAAATGAAGCACCTATACATTGAAACTTACGGCTGCCAAATGAATGTGGCCGACAGCGAAGTGGTGGCCTCCGTGATGAAAATGGCAGGCTACGAACCTTGCGAGGAGCTCGAAGGGGCCGATGCCGTGTTCCTTAACACTTGCTCCGTTCGCGACAATGCCGAACAAAAGATTATTCACCGCCTGGAGGCGCTCAACGCCCTTCGCCGCAAAGGCCGCAAGCTCATCATCGGAGTGTTGGGCTGCATGGCCGAGCGCGTAAAAGACGACTTGCTGAATAAGCATGGTGCCGACCTCGTAGCAGGTCCCGACGCCTACCTATCGCTTCCCGACCTTATTGCACAAGCCGAGGTGGGGCAGAAAGCCATTGATATTGAACTGAGCACCACTGAAACCTACCGCGACATTGTGCCCGACCGCTACTGCGGCAGTCGCATATCGGGGTTTGTGAGCATTATGCGCGGCTGCAACAATTTTTGCCACTACTGCATTGTGCCTTACACGCGCGGACGCGAACGCTCGCGCGACATTGAGAGCATTCTCACCGAGGTGCGCGACCTCGAGGCTCGCCACTATAAAGAGGTGACGCTATTGGGCCAAAACGTAAACTCCTATCGTTGGACCACGGCCGAGGGCGAGGTGATCGACTTCCCCCGACTGCTGCGCACAGTGGCTCAAGCCGTGCCCACCTTGCGCATTCGCTTCAGCACCTCTCACCCCAAAGACATGAGCGACGACACGCTGCGCGTGATTGCCGAAGAGCCCAATGTGTGCCGCCACATTCACCTGCCCGTGCAGAGTGGGTCGAACCGCATCCTCAAGCTCATGAACCGCAAGTACACCCGTGAATGGTATCTTGAGCGGGTGGCTGCCATTCGCGCCATCGTGCCCGACTGCGGCCTCTCGACCGACATTTTCGCCGGCTACTGCTCGGAGACGGAAGAGGATCACCAACTCTCGCTCTCGCTCATGCGCGAGTGTGGCTACGACTCGGCCTTTATGTTTAAATATAGCGAGCGCCCTGGCACGTATGCCTCAAAACACCTGCCCGACGACATCAGCGAAGAGGTGAAGATTCGCCGCCTCAACGAACTCATTGCCCTGCAAAACGAACTGAGCGCGGAGAGCAACCAACGCTGCGTGGGACAGGAATACGACGTGCTGATTGAGGGCGTGAGCAAGCGCTCGCGCGAGCAGCTCTTTGGCCGCACAGAGCAAAACAAAGTGGTGGTGTTTGACCGCGGCACGCATCACCCCGGCGAGATTGTGCGCTTGCGCATCACCGAAAGCTCGAGCGCCACGCTCAAGGGCGTGGAGGTGAGCCAATAGCCATTCCCTAAAAAGACAATAAGGCCTAGGGTTCGCCCCAAGCCGTTAAAGAATAAAAGCATCACGCTTATGAAACAGTTTGTCACCCTTTTCTTGCTCTTTTTAGCCACGCTAAGCGCTGGCGCACAGAGCACGGTGAAGTTTGGCTACCTTAACGCCGACTCTTTGCTGCGCACACTGCCCGACTATTTGGAAGTGGAGCAGCAAATGCAGCAGTTGCGCGATAAATATGAGGCCGAGGCCAGCTACAACGAGCGCACCTTTCGCCGGCAATATGCCGAGATGATTGAGGGGCAGCAACAGTTTACGCCCAACATCTTGGCCCGCCGACAGGCCGACCTGCAAGAGTCGCTGCAAAAGTCGCTCACGTTTCGCCAAAAGGCCGACTCACTGTTGCATGTGACGCACGAGCAGTTGCTGCGCCCCGTGAAAAAGCGCTTGCAAGCCGCCATTCGGGCCGTGGGCATGGAGCGTGGCTACGAATATGTGATGGACACCTCCACAGGGGCTTACCCCTTCATTCACCCCACCGTGGGCGAAGACTGCACGGCCTTTGTGAAGCATAAACTGGGATTGAAACACGAGGAATAAGCCGAGGGCGATTGGCTCACGATATTTTTAAAAATTTTCTGTGGCCATTCCAAATTGCTCCTCTGCAATTCCTATCCCCCCTCCCCATTCCCCCATTTCCCCACTGCAATTCCCCAATCCCCCATCCCCATTCCCCAAAAATCCCCTCCCCATGAACAGTGAGAAAGCACCGCTTATAGGCGTGTTCGACTCCGGCT
>CAVKKI010000273.1:0-2828 GCA_963656725.1 Oribacterium sp.
ACTAAGTACCGTTTATTTGCCATCAACAAGGATTATTCAATTCAAATAAATTCACCATGAATAACATTAAAAGAGTTTACACGTTCGGCAATGGTAAAGCAGAAGGCCGAGCAGACATGCGTAACGAGCTAGGAGGCAAAGGTGCTAACTTAGCGGAGATGAACCTTATTGGAGTACCCGTTCCTCCTGGTTTCACTATTACCACAGATGTTTGTAACGAATACTACCAAATAGGGAAAGAACAGGTTGTCGCATTGCTCAAAGATGAGGTAGAGAAGGGACTGCATCAAACTGAAACATTGATGAACAGCAAGTTTGGCGATGTAGAAAATCCACTTCTTCTCTCAGTGCGTTCAGGAGCCCGTGCCTCTATGCCTGGTATGATGGACACCATTCTTAATCTAGGCCTTAATGATCAAGTTGTAGAAGGATTAGCACGTAAGACCAATAACCCGCGCTTTGCTTATGATGCCTACCGCCGTTTCGTTCAAATGTATGGCGATGTGGTGTTAGGAATGAAACCAGTCAACAAAGACGATGTCGACCCTTTTGAGGCTATTATTGAAGAGGTAAAAAAGGAAAAGGGCGTAAAGCTTGATAACGAACTAGAGGTGGATGATCTTAAAGAGCTCGTTAAGCGCTTTAAAGAAGCTATTGTAAAGCAAACGGAAAAAGAATTCCCAACTGATCCTATGGAACAACTATGGGGGGCCATTTGTGCAGTATTTGACTCTTGGATGAATGAACGCGCCATTCTTTATCGCAAAATGGAGGGCATACCTTCTGAATGGGGTACAGCTGTCACTGTCATGGCCATGGTATTTGGTAATATGGGCGATACTTCTGCTACTGGGGTTTGCTTTAGTCGTGATGCGGCTACAGGAGAAGATCTTTTCAATGGAGAATGGCTCGTTAATGCGCAAGGTGAGGATGTAGTAGCTGGTATTCGCACTCCTCAACAAATTACTCTTGAAGGTTCACGTCGTTGGGCTGAGTTGCAAGGCATTTCTGAAGAAGAACGTAAACGCACTTATCCTTCAATGGAGGAGGCTATGCCTGAAATTTACAGACAATTAGACGGCATTCAGACCAAACTCGAAGAGCATTATCATGATATGCAAGACATGGAGTTTACCGTGCAAGAGGGTAAATTATGGTTCTTGCAAACTCGTAACGGCAAGCGCACAGGTGCAGCCATGGTGAAAATCGCGATGGACTTATTACGCCAAGGTATGATCGACGAGAAAACGGCCATCAAGCGCTGCGAGCCGCAAAAGCTTGATGAGTTGCTTCATCCCGTGTTCTCTAAATCGGCTTTAGCAGATGCCAAAGAGTTAACTCGAGGTCTTCCTGCGAGTCCTGGTGCAGCATGTGGGCAAATCGTATTTTTTGCAGAAGATGCTGCAAAGTGGAATGCCGATGGTCATAAAGTGGTGATGGTTCGCATCGAGACATCTCCTGAGGACCTTGCGGGTATGGCAGTGGCAGAAGGAATTCTCACCGCTCGTGGCGGTATGACTTCGCATGCAGCGGTTGTGGCACGAGGTATGGGAAAATGCTGTGTAAGTGGTGCTGGGGCAATCAATGTAGACTATAAGAACAGAAAGGTCGAAATTGATGGTGTAGTACTTAAAGAAGGAGACTACATATCACTGAATGGTTCTAATGGACGAGTTTATCAAGGCGAAATTAAAACGCAAGCCGCTGAACTCTCTGGTGATTTTGCAGCCTTAATGGACTTGTGCGCTAAATACACTCGTCTACAAGTACGCACTAATGCAGACACACCTCATGACGCAGAAGTAGCTCGTAAGTTCGGAGCTGTTGGTATAGGCCTATGTCGCACTGAACATATGTTCTTTGACAACGAAAAAATTGTTGCTATGCGCGAAATGATTCTTGCAGAGGACGTTGAAGGACGCAAGAAGGCATTAGCCAAGCTACTTCCCTATCAAAAAGAAGATTTCAAAGGCATTTTCCGTGCGATGGACGGCTATCCTGTTAACGTTCGATTGCTTGACCCACCACTTCACGAATTCGTACCTCATGATCTCAAGGGTCAGGAAGAAATGGCCAAGGCTATGGGTGTGACCGTAGATTACATTCGAAAACGTGTTGATAGTCTTTGCGAACATAATCCTATGTTAGGACATCGTGGTTGCAGACTCGGTAATACATACCCTGAAATTACACAAATGCAAACACGTGCAATTCTCACTGCAGCCATCGAACTTAAACGTGAGGGACTCGATCCGCATCCTGAAATTATGGTGCCGCTTACAGGAATTCTGTATGAATTCGAGGCTCAAGAGCGCGTCATTCGTAATGAAGCATCCAACCTCTTTAAAGAAGAGAATATTGAGATTCCCTTTAAAGTGGGTACGATGATAGAAATTCCTCGTGCCGCCCTTACAGCGGATAAGATTGCCTCACGTGCAGAATACTTTAGTTTTGGAACCAATGATCTCACACAAATGACCTTTGGCTATTCGCGTGATGATATTGCTAGTTTCTTGCCGGTATATCTTGATAAAAAGATTCTTAAGGTTGATCCTTTCCAAGTGCTTGATCAAAACGGAGTAGGTCAATTAATCGATATGGCGGTCAAAAAAGGACGCTCGGTACGTCCCGAACTCAAATGCGGTATTTGCGGCGAACACGGCGGTGAACCTTCTAGCGTGAAATTCTGCCACTCCGTTGGTTTGAACTACGTTAGTTGCTCTCCTTTCCGTGTGCCTATTGCCCGTCTTGCCGCGGCGCAGGCTGCCGTTGAGGAATAACACGATAAGCCCTCGTAACTAACGAGTTAGGCGGTAAGTCTCTGATAA
>CAVKKI010000274.1:0-2820 GCA_963656725.1 Oribacterium sp.
TAGAAAAGCACGCTCTGAAAGAGCAAAAGCATAACTACGCAAACACACGTGCTCCCAGCAATGCTTTTGCTCTTTCAGAGCGACGTTTTCGCTAGCGATTTAACCCAGAGTGTCGCTTCGCTTGCCCTGGGCTAGGGGATGCATTGGGCTTTTCTTTGACAAAATCGGCTGCGGCTCTTCAATGCCCAAGCAATGAATTGCTTAGCATTGCGTTCGCTTTGCACGATTTTTCAGCCCTCCTTAATTGAATGAGCCGTGTGCAAAAAACTCAATCTTTATTGCAGACAATCAATTAAAATTCAGTATTTTTGCAAACAATCCACTCTATACAAGATTTAAAATATCACCGAAGATGAAAGCAAAACGCTTTTTTTCTCCCATTATCTTATTATTTGTGCTCTGTCTGTGCGGCTCACTCACCGCTTGCCAAGATAACGACTTAAGCGAGAATAGCACTGCCACTGACACCGAAACTGCAGCGCAACAAAAGGCTGAAACCTATGAGGCGCTCTCGTGTCTGTTGGGCGGCTTGGCCAGTGTAGACTCGCTGCCTAGCAATTGGCAAGACGCCAACTACGCCGTGGAGCCCACGGTGGGCGATGTGGTGGACGAAGGCACACCTTTTGTGCGCTACGTGGTGACAAGCAGCGCCGAAGAGGCCGATCGCATTTATCGAAGCTACATCTCGGCTAATGTGTCGGGCGAGGCCACTAACGACACGTGGACGAAAGAGGGCATTGGGCAACTCAACTTTAAAGTGCTCAACCAAGCCGATGCCTATGCTACGCTCGATGTAAATGTAAAGCAACTGCCTCATTTGGAGCAGATACGCTTTGTGCCCTCATCGGCCATTGGCGACAATGGCGGACTGCTTAAGCCCGCTGGAACTTACTATCAGTTTGGTGATGTGGTGCGTCAATACCTCCCCGTCGAAAAAAAATACATTTATTGGGTGTGTGTGCGCCCTTGCAGCATGGAAGAAAAGTTGCGCAAAACGCATTGGTGCTCGCTTCAGATGGTTAGGCAAGGCGAGGACGCAAACTACAAAAAGGTGGACAAAAACTGTTTGCCTACCAAACTTTGCTCTAGCCAAAGCGATGGCGAACGCTTTGTGCAAAACTATTTTAACGTGTTGCGACTCATTGCCAATCCCGACTATGCCAAAGGAAAGGACAATGCAAACTACACCGAAGGCAGTGCGAAGAAAGACAAATATCAAGGTATTGACAACATCAAGGCACAATACATTCCCTATGATTCGCTCAGAGACATCAGCTACCTTTGGGATTGTTATGATCTTTGGAACAAAGACGCTGAGAAAAGCATCGTAAACAAAGGTTACACGCAAGAAATTCCGCTGAGAGATGTAGTGTCGGCTAGCACTCCAAACATTAATGCCTTCTATTATGGTTACAAAACGGTGTTTTGGGGAAAGGGCGACTATCGGGTGTTTAACCTCAACCTTCAGGTAAACTCAAATAACTCTAATCCCACGCTTTTCAACCAAGTGGAGAAAACCACTCCTTTGGTGCAGAAAACTGATTTCTTCGACTTTACAGACTTTGAAAGAGGTGGAACTTCAAGATTCCAACTCTATTCAGATGAAAAGAAGAGAGAAAATAATCAGTTTATCGTAAGGTATAAAACGGGAGCCGAACTTGAAGGAAAAACGGGCGTAGACGAAGATCCTGCTCATTCGTTTTCCGAGCGATTCACACAAAACAAGCTAGAGGATGTATTGGTGTCGAGAAAACTTTTTAAAGTCCAGCCCACAGCGGCTAATGAACTTCCCGCCTTTTTTGCCTTCGGTGATGAGGTGACTAAAACGAAGGATTACGATGGCTATCAGTTTTGCATTAGGGAAGCAAATCAGAAATACAACTATTTGAATAAAAAAGATTATGCGCTATTTGTTGGCTGCCCTGCCAATGAGAGGAGAGATGATGAAGAAGAAAATGTGGAAGAAAAGAATTATGCGAATGCGGCAAGTGTATACGATCGTTTAGCTGAGGTGGTGCTCTATCATTTCATGGCTGCTTGTGCGCAACACGAGGGCAGAGAATTTGAAAGTACAAATGTTTTAATGTCTTATTGGGGAAAGAAAAATTTTGCCAATTACAAGGAGGCTTTAGATAGACTTTATAATAAGGTTTTAAATGGAAATGTTGATTTTTACATAAATGACGTCGGAGACTATATGTATGTTAAAGCTCGACTAAATAACAAAGTTTATAAACTTACGTATAATATCAACGGTAAAACAATATCTCTTGATGAAACGAGCAAAGAAGATGAAGTTAAAGCCTATAATAAAATTCAAATCTTCCAATGTATAGATAACTACACCTATAAAGAAAGTTATAGCATAGCTCGTAACCTAATCGTAAAAAATTTAGATGAGCGTAATGCTTTAAAAACCAAAATGTTTTTGTTGCTGAGTAAATTAATAAAATTTTGAATAATAATCATACAGAAACTAGCGGTTATTAAGAGTTTTGCTAGTGTCTGACTATAGGTTTAAAACCTTTCGCATTTTCCGTTGAAGTTTTGATAGCTTAGAATTGTAATCGGATCAAAAAATCAGCTTTTGCCTCATTTATCGGGTCAACTTGACCCGATTTTGTAAGGATTTAGCTACTTTTTGACCCGATTGCAATGTTTTGAGCCATTCTGGGGGATGGTACTTTTCAAAATGGTAGCACCATGTGGCCCATTCAGTGTAGTATGGGGCTTTCATTTAGGGCGGGCTGAAAGCCCAATGCATGTCACCTAGCCCAGGGCAAGCGAAGCGGCGCCCTGGGTTACAGTTGAGTAGAAAAG
>CAVKKI010000275.1:0-769 GCA_963656725.1 Oribacterium sp.
TAACTACGCAAGCACTCGTGCTCCTAGCAATGCTTTTGCTCTTTCAGAGCGACGTGTCCGCTAGCGATTTAACCCAGGGCGCCGCTTCGCTTGCCCTGGGCTAGGTGCATACATTGGGCTTTCAGCCCGCATTGGTAATTATCCCATTCGTTATATAAAAATAATTTTGATTACCTACTTACGAATTCATTCCTATTATCCAAAATCTAACAGAACTGATCTATAGTCCCACCTCTAAAAGAATGTGTTGTGATGCAAGCACACTCATTCATGAAAAATAACGAGTATCATTGAGCAATTTTTTGAATCGTTATTCTGATCACCGTACATCGGTCGGTGTACGATTGTCCAACGGTCGGTGTACGATCGTATCTCGGTCGGTGTACGCTCGTCCATCGGTCGATGTACGGTTACTTGATTCACCATTCAAGCAAATTCTCAATGCTTTGTTACAAATTCTTTGCAGCGTCTTTTATAGACTCCGCAAAATGATGAAAAAGACGAATGCCAAAAGTCAGCCTTCATTAAGCGAATGAAGTTGGAACTGAAAAATGGTTTCTCGCTCAGCAAAATCCCAAACATTCTGATACGAGTGTTTGGGATTTTTTAGATTATCTTATATAGATGTGTCGCAATTTTTACTCAATTATTGTTACATAAGGAGCGTTTTAGACGAAATATATTGGTTTAAATTTCTCAATCTAAGAAAAAATGGTTTATTTTGCCAACGTTAAGTAGGTGATTAAAATAATATTGATTACCTACTATT
>CAVKKI010000275.1:779-2791 GCA_963656725.1 Oribacterium sp.
CTATTAGATTATGTGCGTATGACAAAGTCGAAACAAGAAGTATCGGTGCTTAACAACAAAATAGCCGTGATTAGCGATGCGGAAGTGTTGGGCATCACCCATCCCGAATACCGTCTAACGGCCTATGCCACTTTGCTCTGCACCAAGGGCAATGCTCGGTTGATGCTTAATAACTTGGAGTATGAACTTACCGTGGGCGATTTGCTCGTGTGTATGCCGGGGGCGATGATAGAGGGGAAATATTTTTCAGACGATTTTCAAACCATTGGCTTCTACCTCTCACTTGAATTCTTTGAGGCCTTAACCAAACTGCCTATTGGCTTGTTCGATTCGGCCGTCTATATTGCCAATCACCCAGTGGTGCACATCGCAGAGCCCGCTATAAGCATCTTTACGCAATACTACGAACTGATTCGCTCTAAACTCAACGACTACAGCGATAATCCGCACCATCAATTGGTTACCGATTTCCTGATTCAGGCATTTATGTATGAGTTTCACGACACGATGGAGGCTACGGTTAAATTAGAAACCAACAACGTTCATTTCACCTCGGGCGACAACCTACGCAAAAACTTCATGCAGCTTTTGCTGCAATCTTACCCCAAACCACGCTCTGTGGCATGGTATGCTGATAAACTCAACGTTACGCCCAAATATTTAAGCAACGTTTGTAAGCAATTAACGGGAAAGACGGCTTCGAACATCATCGATCACTACGTGCTTGAAGATGTGAAGCGCAACCTTATGCGTCCCGAAAAAAGCGTTAAGCAAATTGTAAACGAATTAGATTTTGCCTCAATTTCTTTCTTTGGAAAATACGTAAAGAAACACTTGGGCATGTCGCCCAAGAATTATAGAAAAGCAATTGTAAAAAAATAAACAAATGACCACACAAGAAACTCAAACGGTGCTTGATGCCATCAAATCGCGCCGTAGCATTCGTAAGTTTAAAACCGACGCCGTGCCCCAAACTCTTATCGACCAGATTGTGGAAGCTGGCACCTATGCTGCCTCAGGCAAAAGCGAGCAGCCCTGGTTGGTGATTGAAGTGACCAACGAGGAAGTTAAAAACCGCATTCGTCGTGCCAACGCCCTCATTATGGGCCACAGCGAAGAGGCCGACCCCTTTTATGGCGCCCCCGTTTATTTGATTGTGTTGTCGAAGCGCAGCAACCCCAACCACGTTTACGATGGTACGCTCATGATGGGCAACATGATGCTAGCTGCTCACGCTCTCGGCTTAGGCTCTTGCTGGATTAACCGCGCTCGCGAAGAGTTTGACCAAGCGGAATGGAAGGAGTGGCTTCAATCGTTAGGGGTGGAAGAGGAATATGAAGGCATTGGCCACCTTGCATTGGGCTACCCCGACGGTGAGCCTCGCCCAGCCAAGCCTAGAAAGGAATGCCTTATTAAGGTGTTGTAGTTGGGGTGAAATCTGATTTGCTCCCTTAACAATATTGAAAAGGCAATGGAACAGAAGAAAAAAAAACTTACTCATAGAGCAAGAGGTTTTTGATGACTATTCTAAAATATTACGACAGACCGTTGCAGTAATTGAGCGTATACGGACTGAGATTGCCAAACAAATAAACGGCCGTGTTTCTTCCGCTTATTGGGAGATAGGCAAAATCCTTCACGACCGCAAGATAGAAAGTGGTTATGGCGACAGTGTAGTCAAGCGGCTCTCGACAGACCTGAAGGAGCGCTATCCCAAAATGGGTGTTTCGCCACGCCAACTTTGGAATATGAAGAAGTTTTATGAGCGTTATGCCGAGCATGATGAAAAAGTGCTACGAAGCGTAGCACTTTTACCTTGGTCGCACAATCTGCTGCTATTGAGCAAGGGTTTGGACGATGATGCTACTGCCTATTACGCCAATGAAACCGTAAAGAAAGGTTGGAACCGTGACTTGCTGCTCAATGCCATCAAACTCAATATGTATGAGACGCAAGCTTTGTCGCATGTTGACAACAACTTCGACCGTACGCTTCCTGCAGAGCAAGCCAAT
>CAVKKI010000276.1:0-2750 GCA_963656725.1 Oribacterium sp.
GGTGAAGGCCGTGCAAAACATCGTGTTCAAAGCCAAAGAGAGCAAGCGCCTCACGGCTGCCGACGCCGACGTGGAAGGCTTGGTGAAAGAGTTATTGGAAAGCCACACTATTGGATAACACAGACTGATAGAATCTCACACACACAATTATGAATAATGTATTCGTTTACTGCGAAATAGATAAAACCACGGTGGAGGAGGTTTCTTTCGAACTCCTTACCAAAGGACGCAAACTCGCTAATCAACTCGGCGTGCAGCTCGAAGCCATCGTTGCTGGCACGGGCATTAAAGGTGCGGTTGAAAAGGAAATCTTGTCGTATGGCGTTGATAAACTCCACGTTTTCGATGCCGAAGGGCTCTTCCCCTACACCTCAAAGCCTCACACTAGCATTCTCGTCAACCTCTTCAAGCAAGAGAAGCCGCAAATTTGCCTAATGGGCGCCACGGTGATTGGCCGCGACCTCGGTCCGCGCGTTTCATCGTCACTCACTAGCGGCCTAACAGCCGACTGCACCGCTCTTGAAATCGGTGATTTCGACGATAAGAAAAACAAAACACACTACGACAACCTGCTCTACCAAATTCGTCCCGCATTTGGCGGCAACATCGTGGCCACCATCGTTAATCCCGACCACCGTCCGCAAATGGCTACTGTGCGCTCGGGCGTGATGAAAGCCGAAAAGGTGAGCAATGATTATCAAGGCGAGGTGGTGTATGAAGACGTGGCTAAATTCGTGCCCGAAACCGACTATGTAGTGAAGGTGCTTGAACGTCACGTAGAGAAGGCCAAGAACAACCTGAAGGGTGCACCCATCGTAGTGGCCGGTGGCTACGGCGTGGGCAGCAAAGAGGGCTTTGACCTGTTGCGCAAATTGGCTCACGAACTTCATGGTGAAGTGGGCGCTAGCCGCGCAGCCGTAGACGCAGGATTCTGCGAACACGACTTGCAGATTGGTCAAACGGGTGTTACCGTTCGCCCGAAAGTCTACATCGCTTGTGGCATCAGCGGCGCCATTCAGCACGTGGCTGGCATGAAGGAGAGCGGCATCATCATCTCCATCAACACCGACCCCGAAGCTCCCATCAACCAAATTGCCGACTACATCATCACCGGCTCTGTAGAAGAGGTTGTGCCCAAGCTGATTAAATACTACAAGAGTAACAGTAAGTAAACACAAGAAGACTACACACAACAATGGCAAACAACTATACCGATCATCCCGAACTGAAGTTCGAGTTGAATCACCCATTAATGAAGCACATCGTGGAATTGAAGGAACGCAATTTCCGCGATAAAGACGAGTTTGACTACGCTCCGCTTGATTTCGAAGACGCTATGGACAATTACGACCGCGTGCTCGACATCACCGGCGACCTTGCTGGCACCACCATTGCCGACAATGCCGAGGGCGTAGACTTGGAAGGCCCTCACCACGAAGGCGACCGCGTGCACTACGCTAGCGGCACCGCCGCCAACCTCGACGCTATGGTGAAAGCCGGCCTTAACGGCATGACCATGCCCCGTCGCTACGGGGGCCTCAACTTCCCCATCACCCCCTACACTATGTGTGCCGAACTCGTTGCTGCTAGCGATGCTGGCTTCGGCAACATTTGGAGCCTGCAAGACTGCATCGAAACGCTCTACGAATTTGGCACGGAGGAACAACACAGTCGCTTCATTCCTCGCATCTGCGCGGGCGAAACCATGTCGATGGACCTTACCGAGCCCGATGCGGGTTCTGACCTACAACACGTGATGTTGAAGGCCACTTATTCGGAAGAAGAGGGTTGCTGGCTGCTCAACGGTGTGAAGCGCTTCATCACCAACGGCGATGCCGACCTTCACCTCGTGTTGGCTCGCTCGGAAGAAGGCACCACCGACGGACGCGGCCTCTCAATGTTCATCTACGACAAGAACTCGGGGGGCGTGAACGTGCGCCGCATTGAAAACAAGTTGGGCATTCACGGAAGTCCCACTTGCGAACTCGTTTATAAAAACGCACATGCCGAGCTTTGCGGCAGTCGCAAACTAGGCCTTATTAAGTATGTAATGGCTTTGATGAACGGTGCTCGCCTAGGCATTGCCGCCCAGAGTGTGGGCATTTCGCAAGCCGCCTATAACGAAGGACTGGCCTACGCTCGCGACCGCGAACAATTTGGCAAGGCCATCATCAACTTCCCCGCCGTTTACGACATGTTGGCGCTGATGAAGGCGAAACTCGATGCCGGACGCGCCCTACTTTATCAATGCTCGCGCTACGTCGACATCTACAAAGCGCTTGAAGACATTGCTCGCGAACGCAAGCTCGAGCCCGAAGAACGTCAGGAAGCCAAACTCTATGCCAAATTGGCCGATTCTCTCACGCCGTTGGCTAAGGGTATGAACTCGGAATATTGCAACCAAAACACCTACGACGCCATTCAAATTCACGGTGGTTCGGGCTTTATGATGGAATATCCCATCCAACGCTACTATCGCGACGCTCGCATCACGAGCATCTACGAAGGCACCACTCAATTGCAAGTGGTGGCCGCCATTCGCTACGTAACCAACGGCTCTTATCTCAACCAAATGCGCGAGTTTGAACAAGCCGAGGTAAGCGAAGAGTTGAAGGGCATTCAAGCTCGTGCCAAGGACATGGCCGATAAGTTTGAGGAAGCCACTGCTAAGGTGAAGGAAGTGGGCGACACCGCCTTCCACGATCTTTGCGCCCGTCACCTTGTGGAAATGGCTGGCGACGTAATTATGC
>CAVKKI010000277.1:0-2733 GCA_963656725.1 Oribacterium sp.
GGCCACCGCTGTGGTTTGTGCAGCTGGGGCAGACTCGTTGTTGCTTGAGCGATGGGATAGCAGCGTATACACTCCTAATGCCACTAAGGCAATGAGCAGAATGCAGTTGAGAATTTGTGATTTGTTCATATCGTGTGCGTCTGGTTTTAAGCAAAGTAATTTTTAGCAATAGCGCGAAACTTTTGTCGGTTGGGAATGGTTTCCATCGTGTCTTCGTCCACATGACAAAGGTCGCGAATGGCGTAGATGCCGAGTTCTTCGTCCGTGCTTTGTCGCCCCACGTTGCGAAACAAATGGTTGCGAGCGTCTACTATCTCAATGGCTTCGCTGTTATACTCCGCTGGCTCCGCACTCGTGCGTAGCTCTGCCTTCACATAGCTTTCAAGGGCATCAACAAAGTCGGCAGTTTCGTCTATCATAAATTGAACTAGATGATTTCTTTGAAAAAAGGTCTATTATATATATAATAAGGTGTACTCAAACAATTTCGTGGTGCTACCACCCCGTGGCGCTCCAGCCGCAAACCTCATACCATTCGGTTTGTTGAAAGGCTTGGTTCAAGTCGCCATAGGTGCAGTTGGCGGCATTGAGGGTGTAGATGTTTTGGGGAATGAATAGGCTCACGCCACAATAATTGCCCGAAGCCACGGGAATTTCTTGTCGATTGCGATTGTAAGGCCCAACCCAAATTGAGGAAGTAGCCTTGTAGCTTGTGATGACATTGAGCAAGGCGGCCTTCACCGTAAAATATTGTGCCGTGGGCAAAATGCGCTCTAGGGCTTGCAATGCATCGTAGCTATGGGGGCGATAGTAATACTCCGCACAATAATTCTGATAGCCCAACACATCATTCATGTCGGTCGAGGTGTGCTGCATCAAAGTGGAGTAGGGCAGAGCGGCTTTCAGCGCTTGGGCCAAAGCTTGCAGTTGACTCGTGCGCACGCAAGAAATCACAATTCCCACATTCTCATACACCGAGCTGCTTAATTCCGCAGAAGCTACGTCGCGATAGTAGGTCGACACGATAGAGTCGGGACTGTCAGCAAACAGTCCGTTCTGCATCAAGTGGGTGTAGTAGCCACCCGCCGAGGCAATTGACATGGGCGAAGCCACCACGTAATCCGTCACGTTGCGCAAAGCATAGTCCACTTCGAGTCCTTGCATCAAACAAGCGTCAAATTGAATGAAGCGCAGGTGCAGTCCCGCTTGTGCAATGGCCTTTGCAAGGTCGCTCACATCCATCTGTGTGCTAGCGCTCGTTTTCTTTTCTTCAATGCCAAACGATTGGGGCAACATTGCGCTGCTCGCACTTTGGGCGTATTGCTTATTCTTGGCAGGCAACCACCCATCAGCGTGCGACCACATCACCAATCCATACTCCTGAGCGGGGAAGTCCGTCTTCACCTTCTCTAGCACCGACTGAAACTGTTCGGGGGCGGTCGAGTTGAAACTCTTATCCCACTGCGCCACCAACTGGGGCTTGTCCCATTGGCGAGCAATGCGATAGAGGCGAGGCCCTTTTCCCTCAGCATCGTCAATAAACACAAGCATGCGGTCGTTGTTTGCCAAATAGGCCCGGCCGTTCATAATCTCTGTCGAGTCGCTCAGCGTGGCCGTCTTCGTGGGGTCGAAATTGCCGTTGGCATAGTTTTTCAGAGAATTTTGGGCCGACATATACACCAACACGGTGCGGCGGGCTTGGGTTGTGCCTGGTTCCACAGGGTCGGGGTCTGACTTATCTTTATGGCAACTACAAAGCCCCAAACTGAGACCAATGCAGAGCAAAAATAGAAGGCAATGTTTCATTCTTTAATTTAAAAAGCGAGTAATCTCTCCTACGTGGAGGCTGAAAAACGCGCATTACATGGGCAAATTTAATTAAAAACTCGGCGTCGGGCTCACTCTTCGGGGCCTTTTCTTGGTTTTGTGAACAAAGTTTTGTTATTTTGCTACTCCAAACATCGAAATCTTAACAAATACTCCTCTCTTCATGAAGAAAACATTCCGTGCTTCAACTTTATTGGTAATAACTCTTGCCCTCCTAGCTTGTGGGGGCAAGAAAACCGAAGGCGAAGCCTCTGCTAATGATACCACCACCGCTGTAGCACCCAACAAACCTTATGCCGACCCCTCGCAAAAAAACGAATACAAAGCCCATCTCGGTGGAGCCGATTATGTAGTCACCATTTCGCGTGAAGCAGACTCTTCTCTGCCCATTGTAACCGACGACCTCGGCAATAAATTCTACGACAACCGCGTCACCGTAACAGTGAAGCGGGGGGCAGAGGAGGTTGTTTCCAAAACATTCACTAAAGAAAACTTCTCCGATTTCCTCACCACCTCTGCTGATCGTCAAGGCACAGTGCTTTTAGGCATGGCTTACGATAGTGAGAAAAGCGACGGTCACACCCTACGCCTCGGAGCGCAGATAGGTCAGGTGGGCATAGAAGAGGGCCCCGCCTTCACCGTAGAACTCCCCCTCAACGGTGGAGCCGTCAGCATTGTGCGCGACACAAATCAAGACACCACGGGCGACGATGGCATGACAGATTAAACCCTCACATCATCCCCTTAATTAAAGCGGCGCAAGAAGCCAAGCGAAGAAGAAAACCCTCTCCCTCTCTTAGCTTCTTGCGCCGGCTTTTTATATCCCCGTCCACCAACTGAAGCACACACGGCCTTCAGCTGAAAGCAATGCTACCTCCAACTGAAGCACGCACGACCTTCAACTGA
>CAVKKI010000278.1:0-2708 GCA_963656725.1 Oribacterium sp.
AAAAAGTGCGTCAGCACGCCCATTCGTGAAATCCGTGAAATCAGTGTTCGAAAAAGAAATTCGTCGGATTTGTTTAATTCGTGGTTCTTTTTTTGTGTCAATTTATTCGCGTTCCTTCTAGTGCCGACGCGAGCCGCGTCGCCCCCACCGACCTCTAGCGTTTCCATCAAAAAAGCATTAATGAAAGATTAATGTCAGATTAATGAACATTAATGTGAAAAATCTTCCCAGAAAGGCGTCTCAGCACGCTGATTCTTTCATTCCGTGTCAACCACTCGACGCAAGCCACATCACAACAATCCTTCAAATTTTTCCATAACCGTTGTTCTTATCACCGTACACCGACCGATGGACGATCGTACACCGACCGATGGACGAGCGTACACCGACCGATGAACGATCGTACACCGACCGATGGACGGTGACTTGAATCACCATTCAAAGAAAACCCAAACCGAGAAAATGCCACTGCCAGCGTCATTAATCAAACATTTCTTCGTCTGTTACAAGCAAAATGCTTAATTTTGTAGCTACGAATAACCCTAACATATATTATTGACCATGAAAATTAAATACGAAATTCAAACCATCAAAAATTCGCAAGGCACCGGCGAAGAGCGCCGCTTTGCCCGCATCTACGAACACGAACCCATCACTGCCGACCAACTCGAAGAAGACATTCAAACCGCGTGTTCCTTAACCAAAGCCGATGTAGAGGCCGCCCTGTTGGCCCTGAGCGGAAAAATGATTAGCGAACTCTCACAGGGTAATCGTTTCCACCTTCCTGGTGTTGGCTACTTCTCGCTAGGCGTTGATCTCGACATCCCCGAAGGACAGTCCGCAGAGAAAGCGCGTGCCAATCACATCAGCGTGCGCAACATCCGATTCCGCCCCGAAGCCTCCATGTTGCAAGAAGTGAAGACGAACGTACATTTCGAACGCGCCAAATTCTCCACCCAATCGAGGGTGCATGCCGAGAGCGAAATGGCAGAGCAAATCAAAAACTATTTGGCCGAAAACGTCTATCTCAACCGAGGCCGAATGGAGTCGCTTTTCCATCTGCGTCGCGTCACTGCCCTCAAATGGCTAAAACATTTCACCGAAACCGGATTGCTGAAGAAGGAGGGAACAAGAAACTCTCCCATCTATTTTCTTAACGACTAGCGTGGGGTAGAGTGGGGCGCAATTCATAGTGCTTTGCCTAAAAATAGATAATGCCTATATATTATAGGTGTGCAATCACGTCCTCAAAATTCCAAAAGCAAGGAAGAAAAAGGCCCAAAACGCTCGAAAAGACTGAAATTCATTCAAAAAAAGCAGAGCAGCGTTTGCCATGAAAGAAAAAAGTAGTACTTTTGCACGCCGATTATTATCTGGCCGGCTCAAAAAGCCTGCCGCACCGCGGATTAATAGTTGCATCCGTTTCTCATTGGCCAGGGTGTAATGGTTAGGTAATATCTGCGGTAATAGATAAACATTAGTAGTTACAATTTTTTTAAAACAAACAAAAGTGGACACTTTAAGTTACAAGACCATTTCTGCTAACAAAGAGACTGCACAAAAAGAATGGGTAGTTGTTGATGCTACCGACCAAGTGCTCGGTCGTCTTTGCACAAAGGTTGCCAAACTGCTGCGCGGTAAGTACAAACCCAACTTCACTCCGCACGTAGATTGTGGTGACAACGTTATCATTATCAATGCCGACAAGATTCAGCTCACTGGTAAGAAGTGGACTGATCGCATCTACCTCACCTACACAGGTTATCCTGGTGGCCAGCGCGAGCACACTCCCGCTAGCATCATGGCTAAGCCCAACGGCGCCGACAAACTTTTCCGCCGCGTAGTAAAGGGTATGCTCCCCAAAAACAAACTCGGTGCTAAGCTCCTTGGCAACCTCTACGTTTACGAAGGCGCCGATCACAAGCACGAGGCACAATCACCCAAGGCAATTGATATTAACCTCCTTAAATAAGCTTAGCAGTAATGGAAATGATTAATGCATTAGGTCGCCGCAAAAGCGCCATCGCTCGTATCTACGTAACCGAAGGTACTGGCAAAATTACCATTAACAAGAGAGATCTTACTGAGTATTTCCCCTCTCCCATCCTGCAGTTTGTTGTAAAGCAGCCCCTTACCCTCTTGGACGTAGCTGAAAAGTACGACATCAAGGTAAACCTCTGCGGTGGTGGTTTCACTGGCCAAAGCCAGGCCCTTCGCCTCGCTATTGCCCGTGCACTCGTAAAAATCAATGCCGACGATAAGAAGGCTCTTCGCGCTGAAGGCTTCATGACTCGCGACCCCCGTGCCGTTGAGCGTAAAAAGCCCGGTCAGCCCAAAGCTCGTCGTCGCTTCCAGTTCAGCAAGCGTTAATATCTGCGCTGCCTGAAATCAGACATGCGCAAACCCTCACGTTTTGCCGGTGTGCCTAATTCCAGG
This sequence comes from Oribacterium sp., assembly GCA_963656725.1. Classification (GTDB taxonomy): domain Bacteria; phylum Bacteroidota; class Bacteroidia; order Bacteroidales; family Bacteroidaceae; genus Alloprevotella. The sequence goes on from CAVKKI010000278.1 coordinate 2,437, forward strand.
TTAAAGCTGCTGGATTTACGTTTAGTATCTAAACCAACAGGATCTGCGCCGCACTCACACAAGCTCAGCTACCCGTTGGCTGGTTGAACTAACACAACTCACAAGAAAGTAAACGAAAAAAACAAAAACAAAGAAATGTCTAGAACATCATTCGACACCCTTTTGGAGGCCGGTTGCCACTTCGGTCACCTCAAGCGCAAGTGGAACCCCGCTATGGCTCCCTACATCTTCATGGAGCGCAATGGCATTCATATCATCGACCTTCACAAGAC
>CAVKKI010000279.1:0-2639 GCA_963656725.1 Oribacterium sp.
GAATGAAACGTTTATTCTTACTTCTCATTGCTACCATTACATGCGGAGCAGCAATGGCGCAGGCCGTTATTAAGTTTGAAAAAACAACTATTAACTTCGGCAAGTTTATGGAAGACAAAGTGCAAACGGGAGCGTTTGTTTTCACTAACACGGGGAACCAACCATTGGTCATCCAACAGGCTTACGGTTCGTGTGGATGCACTGTGGCCACTCCACCAACAGAACCCATTGAACCTGGGAAAAAAGGAGTAATCACTGTGACGTATAATGGAAAAAATAAGTTCAAGGGATACTTTAAGAAACCCATCACAGTGCGCTCAAATGCAACGAATCCAATAGTGCGCGTTTACATTCAGGGCGACATGCAGGTGGCAGAATAAGTCATCGTGTAAAGTCGTTTTTATCCCCCCTTTAACTTCAACCTATCTATCCCCAATATGAATAGCAATAATTATCTCGTTATCCTTGCCGGCGGAGTTGGCAGCCGCTTTTGGCCTATTAGCAGTGAAGAACTTCCAAAACAATTTTTGGATATTCTAGATTGTGGAAAAACGCTTATTCAGCTTACACTAGAGCGCTTTAGCAATCTAATTCCCACAAAGAATGTCTTTGTTGTTACGGCCGAAAGATATCGTGATATTGTTAAGGAGCAGCTACTCGATGTGCCTGCGCAAAACATTCTATGTGAGCCTTGTCGACGTAACACTGCACCTTGCATTTGCTATGTAAGTTGGAAAATCAAGAAGCAAAATCCTAAGGCAAACATTGTCGTGAGTCCCGCAGATCATCTTGTGGTAGATATTCAGACCTTCCAAACGGCCATTGATGATTCTCTCTCTTTTGCTGCCGAAACCGATGCAGTGGTTACGCTTGGATTGAAACCCACACGCCCTGAAACAGGTTATGGTTACGTTAAGGCTGATTTGAGTTACTCTTCTTCACGAAAGCAAAACATCTTTCGTGTTGATGAGTTCAAAGAAAAGCCCTCTTTAGCTGTGGCTGAAGAATATATCAAACAACCCAATTACTTATGGAACTCGGGTATCTTCATTTGGAATGTAAATACCATTATCAACGCTTTTCGTGTATATGAACCCAACGTGTCGGAAATCTTTGAAGATTTGCTTCCTTATTACGACACCGACCAAGAACAAAAACTTATTAACGAGAAGTATCCACTATGTGAAAATATCTCCGTCGACTATGCAATTCTTGAAAAAGCCGAAGAAATTTTTGTATTCCCGGCCTCTTTTTCGTGGAGTGATTTAGGAACTTGGAACTCTTTGCGTGAACAAACTTCCAAGGATCAGTATGGAAACGTATGCATAGGGGAAAACATAAAAATCTTCGATACATATAAATCTATTGTTCATGTTTGTGGCAAGAAAGAGGTAGTTATTCAGGGACTTGATGGGTATGTGGTAGCCGAAAAAGATGGAAAGTTACTCATTTGTAAACTGTCTGAAGAACAGCGCATTAAGCTGTTTCATTAAATCAATTATTTAATGAGTAATTTTGCCCAAACCTTACTAGCGTGGTATAAGGAACATCAGCGTCAATTGCCTTGGCGCAAAACGTCCGACCCCTACCTTATTTGGGTTTCTGAGATTATTTTACAACAAACACGTATTGCTCAAGGTTACGATTATTACGAACGTTTCGTGAGCCGTTTCCCCACCATTCAATCTTTAGCGCAAGCCAGCGAAGACGAGGTGTTAAAGGTTTGGCAAGGATTAGGTTATTATAGTCGTGCTCGTAACATTCAATTCGCTGCCCAACAAATAATGAGCAACTACGGGGGACAATTCCCAGACACTTTTGAAAACATACGCACATTGAAAGGTGTGGGCGATTATACGGCAGCTGCCATCAGTTCTTTTGCCTTTAAACTACCCTATGCTGTGGTCGATGGAAATGTTTATCGTGTGTTATCGCGACATTTCGGTGTCAATTTTCCAATTGATAATGCCCAAGGAAAAAAATATTTCGCTCAGTTAGCTCAAGAGCTATTGCCCACTCATCACTCGGCCGATTACAATCAAGCAATTATGGACTTTGGAGCTTTGCAATGCACCCCTACAAGTCCTCAATGCCCAGTTTGCCCTTTAGTAAATAGCTGCTTGGCATGGGAGGAAAAGAGGGTAGAGATGTATCCCGTAAAAACTCATCGAACAAAGGTGCAAGAATGTCATTTCACTTACCTTTTCATCTGCACCCCAAGTGGAATGTGGCTACATCGACGTGAGGGAAAAGACATTTGGCAAGGCCTATACGAACCCTTTTTGGTTGAGAGCGAACATACCCTCACGCTTCATAAGTTAAGGGCGCGATTATCCGACCTTCCCCTTCCTGTTGATGGCGTATGGAAGGAATTAAAACGAGGCGTAAAGCATATTTTGTCACACAGGCTAATCAAGGCTAATTTTTTTCAATTCACATCTCCTATTGAAATACCTCCTATGAAAGGGTTTAAATTAGTTCCTTATACGGATTTAACTGATTATGCTATGCCACAACTTATCGTTAAACAAATAGAATTAATAAGATAAAAATCACTTACAACACTATAAATTAGATGTCACGTAAACGAAAACCTCTCCCCATACTAGAAAATGTTACTATCACAGATGTCGCAGCTG
>CAVKKI010000280.1:0-2618 GCA_963656725.1 Oribacterium sp.
TATCCATTCATCAAAGCATTTCATTATGAAGAAAGGAAACATCCTCCTAGTCGCCCTAGGCATCGTAATTCTCATTTTAGTGGGCAGCACTCTGACCACTTACAACAGCCTTGTGGCTCGAAACGAAATCGTAGCTACCAATTGGAACAGTCTGCAACTGCAGTATCAACGCCGCGCCAAACTCGTTCCTAACTTGCTAAGCACCGTGAAGCGTTACGTGCAGAGTGGTTGCAGCACTTTGCAAGAGGTTGAAACGGCACAGGCCAAAGCCACGCAATGCTCGCTTAATGCCGACAAACTGACGCCCGAAAGTTTGAAGCAATTTCGCGAGGCGCAAGAAAATTTGTCGTTGGCTTTAAGCGATTTGCGATCTACCCTTAAAGAGAAATGTCCCGAATTGGACGGCGATGAGATTTTTTCCGATTTCCAAGCGCAATTGGAAGAGGTGGGAAACGAAATCAGCCAATGCGAACAGCGATATAATCAAGGGGTGGACAACTACAACACGAAAGTGCGCCACTTCCCCGCCAATATTGTAGCTCCGCTTTTCGGTTTTCAAAAGAAAACGGCGCTCAACGAATAAGGTCTAGTTCGGGCCTCACATTTAAAGAAAAAAATACTTACACTCATACATAGATATTCATCAATCCCTATGGACAGCAAACAACGTTATATGATGCGCGGTGTGTCCGCCATGAAGGAAGACGTACACAATGCCATCAAAAACATCGACAAAGGAATCTTTCCGCAAGCATTCTGCAAAATCATCCCCGACATTTTGGGTGGCGACCCCGACTATTGCAACATTATGCATGCCGATGGCGCCGGCACGAAGTCGAGCCTGGCTTACATGTATTGGAAAGAAACCGGCGACCTCAGCGTGTGGAAAGGCATTGCACAAGATGCGTTGATTATGAACACCGACGACCTGCTCTGCGTGGGTGCGGTAGACAACATTCTGGTCAGCTCCACCATCGGTCGCAACAAAATGCTCATTCCGGGTGAAGTGATTTCCGCCATCATTAACGGCACCGACGAACTGTTGCAGCAAATGCGCGATATGGGTGTAGGCATCTACGCCACAGGCGGTGAAACGGCCGATGTGGGCGACTTGGTGCGCACCATCATCGTCGACTCCACCGTCACATGCCGCATGAAGCGCAGTGATGTGATTAACAATGCCAACATCCGTCCGGGCGATGTAATTGTGGGACTTTCTTCTTGTGGTCAAGCCACCTACGAAAAGGAGTATAATGGCGGAATGGGTTCTAACGGACTCACTTCAGCTCGCCACGATGTGTTTGCTAAATATTTAGCCGAGAAATATCCCGAAAGCTACGACCACGCCGTGCCCGAAGAACTCGTTTACAGCGGTGGCTACAAGCTCACCGATGCGGTCGAGGGTTCACCGCTCAACGCTGGCAAGTTGGTGCTCTCCCCCACCCGCACCTACGCTCCGGTGGTGAAGAAGTTGCTCGACGAATTGCGTCCAGAAATTCATGGTATGGTGCACTGCACGGGTGGCGCTCAAACCAAGGTGCTTCACTTTGTGGGCGAAAACTGCCGCGTCATCAAAGACAACATGTTCCCCGTGCCTCCTCTCTTCAAAGCCATTGCCGAACAAAGCGGCACGGATTGGGCCGAGATGTACAAAGTGTTCAACATGGGGCACCGTCTTGAGGTTTACATTCGTCCCGAACTTGCCGAGCAGGTCATTGCCATCAGCAAGAGCTTCAACATCGACGCTCAAGTGGTAGGTCACATCGAAGAAGGCAAACGCTCACTCACCATCCACAGCGAGTTTGGCGAATTCAACTATTAGCACATATTTATTGGAGCGGAAGACATTTTTTGAAGGCGATGCGTTGCCTTATGTAGCTTTCCCTTCACCTCTAAAATATTCAAGAAGTCTATTCTCCCTTTTACAAAAGGCACAATAGCTTCTTGAATATTGTTTCTACACCTATATTATATATATATTGTTGCATGAACACATTATTAGAAAAACTCAACGGACTAGAAGCACGCTTTGAAGAAGTGAGCACACTCATCACCGATCCCTCGGTGATTGCCGACCAAAGCCGCTACGTTCGCTTGACGAAAGAATACAAAGAACTCGAAGACCTCATGGCAGCCCGCAAGGAGTATGCCAACCTTCTCTCTAATCTAGAAGAGAGCAAGGACATGCTCGTTAACGAGAGCGACCCCGACCTTAAGGAAATGGCGCGCGAGGAAGTGGCACAATGTGAAAAACGCATTCCCGAACTCGAAGAGAGCATCAAACTAATGCTCGTGCCGAAAGACCCCGAGGACTCAAAGAACGCCATTCTCGAAATTCGTGGTGGCACGGGCGGCGACGAAGCAGCTCTGTTTGCTGGCGACTTGTTCCGTATGTACACGAAATACTGCGAGCGCAAAGGCTGGAAACTCGAAGTGTCGAGCGCAAGTGAAGGCGCAGCAGGCGGTTTCAAGGAAATTGTTTGCTCCATCACGGGCACCGATGTATATGGCACAATGAAATACGAGAGCGGCGTGCACCGCGTGCAACGTGTGCCGGCCACCGAAACGCAAGGCCGTGTTCACACCTCTGCTGCCACCGTGGCCGTGTTGCCCGAGGC
>CAVKKI010000281.1:0-2613 GCA_963656725.1 Oribacterium sp.
CACTGCTGCCGTTCGTAAGGTATTCGCTGAAAAACCCGGTGAATTCGATCCTCGTAAGTACTGCGGCCCCGCTCGTGACCTCATGGAGGAAATGTATAAGCACAAAATTACCGATGTGCTTGGCTCGAACAACAAACTCGCCAACTGCGACTAAAACTCATTTGCATGCCGCTTAAAGAACATACTTAAGTAGCAGCCAACTTTACTAAAACCGCTTTGAGAGCTTCGTGCTTTTAAAGCGGTTTTTATGCATTTTATAAAAGAGAATATGCAATATTTCGGGCGAAAAGATGTTTCGTCTATGATAAAGTGTTAACTTTGCAAAAGGCTAAATTGTATCATTAAGTTCAATATTACTCTCCTTATGAACATAAAATGTGCCATCGTCGACGACGAGCCCCTTGCACTCGACCTATTGGAAAGCTACGTTAGAAAGACCCCCATTCTCACAATGAACGGAAGATATTCTAGCGCAGTAGAGGCAATGGGAGGCATACAGGAAAATCCTGTAGACATTATATTTCTTGACATTCAAATGCCTGATTTAAATGGACTTGATTTTTCAAAGACCATTGACACATCGCGCACTCGCATTATTTTTACCACGGCTTTCAATCAATATGCCGTTGACGGTTACAAAGTTAATGCACTTGATTATTTGCTAAAACCTGTAAGTTATGTTGATTTCATTGGAGCCGTTAATCGAGCACAAAAGTGGTATGAACTAAACCATGGTCCCTCTATTTCAACAACAGGGAAAGAAGAGGATAATACTCTACTCACGAGTGACACAAATAAAAATCAAGAAAACGATGAGAATGGATATATTTTTGTAAAAAGCGACTACAAGCTAATGCGCATTAATTTTGCAGAAATACTCTATATAGAAGGATTGAAAGATTATGTGAAAATATACCTAACTTCAAGTACAAAGCCTATTCTCAGTCTTAGTTCCATGCGTAGTTTAGAGTCTATTTTGCCCTCAAACCACTTTTTTCGCACCCACCGATCGTACATCGTAAACATGAGCAAAGTAAAGATTCTTGAACGCGGACAAATTGTGTTTGGAGATAAATACTTGCCCATTTCTGAAAGCTACAAGGAAAATGTTCAGAAATATTTCAACGCTCACATTTTGCAAGGAAGAGGTGGATGAAATAATCCCTATCAATTTCATCCCTTAAGCATTATTAAGCATACACATTGATAGAAAAACAAGGTATCTTGTTAAATTTGCAAACAAAAAAATACGCTATTCAGCCCATTTATGAAAAAAATCATTCTTCTACTCATGCTTCTCTGCCCTATTATGATGATAGGACAACGTGTACGCAATAATAGAACTAATCTAGACCACTACCTTGCAGGTGCAGTGCCCGTAGTGGATGGCTATGTACAATTCGACAAAACATACTACGTTAAAAATAAGTCGAAAGCAGAGATTATGGACTCTCTACAACACTATGTGCAAGAAGAACTTGTGGAGGGCCCCGACCAATTGCCTCAAGCACGCATCACAGAGGTAACCCCCGATAGTGGCATCATAGCCGCCAGTATTGAAGAATACCTATATTTTAAACGAACTAATTTTCAAATACATCGTGTACGCTTTTTCTATCAACTAGTTTTCAAAGTTGAAGATGGAAAGTTCAATGTCACAATGCGTAGACTACACTATAAATACGACCCTGAAGTCACTGCAGGTGAAATTGACGACGACCGACGAGCCGAAATGTGGATAACCGATGACGTTGCCCTTTCGAAAGATGGAAAAAAACTAACACGCATCAGCGGAAAATTCCGCACATTTACCATCGATCGCAAGGATGAAATATTTAAGAACGCAGCCTTGGCAGCAGGCGCTCGCCTCGTCCGGAAGGTCACCAAAACAGTTGAGGTCGAAGAAGAAGAGGAATAAATATACACACTCTCAATAGTGATTAAGCTAGGCGAAACTAAATACATAGTTTCGCTTTTTTGTAGTTTTTAATGATGAATGAAATTATTTTCTCTCAATATGATGGTTTTTATCGCATTTTACATTAACTTTGCATCAAACCATAACAAAACAAATAATAATGGACATTAAAAGCCCCCGATTTTTCATACAAACAATAGCAATGAATTTAAGGTATCTCTTTATTATAGTCATTCTGTGCAACTTGGCTCACTCCAACATTTATGCTCAAGAGACCGTTACCGACGAAATCAGCGTTAGCACAACTGGAATAACATCAGAAAATAGTACATTCAAAAATCTAGAGCTAAAATCAGGAGCAATCTACTCAGGCAAACTACTCTATAATAGTTCGACCTCATTTTCTTTCCCAAAAAATTCCACACATGGAGGCTTCGTTACGACAAAATCCAACGGACGAATCAAGAGCGTTTCGGTTAAATGGAACTCAAATAGTAATAATAGTGGGAAAAGCATAAATATATACTTGAGCAACTCTCCTTTTTCCAACATCGATGATTTGTACCAATACGGAACAGCTAACAGCACGTTAGCTTATGCCGGCAAAGCAGAAGTTCAATCATACGATACACAAGAAGACTATCAATATGTCGGTGTTAGGATAAAAGGCTCTGTGTCCACAGTGACCTATATAT
>CAVKKI010000282.1:0-2613 GCA_963656725.1 Oribacterium sp.
CGTAAAAGCAAGTCGGCCTCTTCGGGTAAGCCTACGACTACAGCTACGAGTGTAACGCAGAAGGGATTGTTTGACGTAACAAAAACGGGTGACGATTGGTTCTTTTCCATTCCAGATAGTTTGCTTAACCGTGAATTTCTAGTAACCGTTCGTTACACTTCAACACCAGCTGGTATTGATAACTATGGAGGAGAATTGACTGGAGAACAAACCGTTTATTTCCAAAAGGTTCAAGATGATAAGTTGCTCTTACGTGCTCGCTTGTTGCTTAATTATGCCGACTCGCTTGATAACATCAACCGAGCTATAATTATTAGTAATGAAGATCCCATTGTAGGGTCGTTTAAAATTGAGAGTAAAACGAGTGGGGCAAGCAAAATCAAAGTAGGTAGTTTTTTCTTAGAGGATAATGCTGCATTTAGTGTGTCGCGCGACACTAAGCGTTCGCTTGGTCTTCAATCACTTTTGACAGGCAGCTCTTATATTGAAAGTATTAAAACTTTTCCCATGAATACCGAAATACGAACGGTGAAAACGTGGACTTCTTCATCGTCAAACGTTTATGCGGCGGCTTACACGGGAAAGGTTACATTAGGTCTTAATGTCTCTTTCGTGTTGCTGCCTAAGGTGCCAATGCGTCAGCGCTTATTTGATCCTCGCGTGGGTTATTTTGCCGACCGATACACTTATTATGCAGACAATCAGCAACGCGTGGAGCAAAAACGTTTCATTACTCGTTGGCGTCTAGAACCCAAGGATAGCGCTGATGTCGAACGAATGAAAAAAGGAGAACTTGTAGAACCCAAGAAACCTATTGTTTATTACATCGACCCAGCCACCCCCAAGCAGTGGCGTCCTTACCTCATTCAAGGGGTAAATGATTGGCAGAAAGCTTTCGAAAAAGTTGGTTTTAAAAATGCCATTATGGCAAAAGAATGGCCAGAGAACGATTCTACAATGTCTATGGAGGATGCTCGTTATTCCTGTATCCGTTACCTAGCATCACCCACCGAAAATGCCTATGGTCCTAACGTTCACGATCCTCGATCGGGTGAAATTATCGAAAGTCATATTTGTTGGTATCACAATGTGATGACTCTTGTGCACGATTGGTATATGATTCAAGCAGGAAACTTGGATGAAGCTGCACAGAAAATGAAATACGACACTGAGTTAATGGGGCAACTCATTCGCTTCGTTTCCTCACACGAGGTCGGACACACCCTTGGCCTACGACATAATTTTGGTTCTTCTTCAACAGTTCCTGTCGATAGTCTTCGCTCGCGCAACTTCGTTGTTGAACATGGACACACACCAAGCATCATGGATTATGCGCGTTTTAACTACGTGGCTCAACCCGAGGATAGCATTCCTATACAGGGCATTTTCCCTCGCATCGGCGACTACGACTGTTGGGCAATAGAGTGGGGGTATACGCCTATGTTCAATGCCTTTGATGAAGTGAGTGATCATTGGGAATTGGAAAAACTCACCACCGAACGATTGAAGGGTAACCGGCGTTTGTGGTTTGGTGATGGTGAAACAAATCGCACGAACGATGCTCGTTGTCAAACGGAAGATTTAGGCGACGATGCTGTAAAAGCTAGCAACTACGGCATACTTAATCTGAAACGAGAACTTCCTCAACTTCCCAAGTGGACCTACCAAAGCAATGATATTTTTGGTGATAACCTAAAGAGTATCTACTTACAGGTGGTTAATCAATTCACTCGCTATTGTTTGCATGTGACACGCAATCTAGGAGGTGTTTATTATGACTATAAAACAGTAGATGAGGAGGGAGCGGCTTATAGTGACGAGCCACGCTCTAAGCAAGAAGATGCATTTCATTTCATTCAACAAAACATCCTAACAGAGCCTCGTTGGCTAGTGGATGTGCCCTATATGAATCGCATTACATCCGACTCGCAAGCCTACCTCAATAAGTTTGGTTCGCGTATGCTTGGTTATGTGATGGCTCCTAGCGTGATAAACCGATTGACAAGCACTTATTCTGTAGAGGACTTTTTGAAAGCCCTAGTGAACGATGTGTTTAAAGAAGCTCAATCGGCCGCTCAACCTTCTTCTTATCGCGCTGCTTTACAGCGCAAGGCTGTGGAGTGCTTAACTGATTATTACACTTCTAATCGAGGAAACGAGCAATCAGCCGTTGTGCTTCAGCAACTTAAAAACATTCAACGGTGGTGTCATTCTGCATCTTCTCAGGCTCATTATGCAGCTTTGGCTGATATAATCGACCGTGCACTTGTAATTAAATAGAACTCTGCAAACAACGCTTTTAAACGTTGTCATAAGTCAATAGGCTTCTCTCTTAATAAGGTAAGATGAGAAGCCTAACTTATATTCTTACGTTTTTGATGCTAAATAACATAAACATTAAAATAGAATAATTGATGTAGAACCTGTACCTTTGCTTCATAAAATAAAATATATCTAACAAAAATACTTATCATAAGGAAGAATAGAGCGGAGATTTCTATTATGTATGGGCTATATGTTAGTGTTATACATTTCTTTTTCTCCCAATATTCATTCGTAAATCTTTTTACTAACTATGCGTAAGACTCTACTTTTAGTTTTAGGCTTTATTCT
>CAVKKI010000283.1:0-2592 GCA_963656725.1 Oribacterium sp.
CGGACTATTGGTTCTTAGCATTTACACTTAAGGGAAGACGTAAAGTTGTGGCGCATTTTCTTTCCCCATCCCGCTTCAAACATTAACTTTGCAGAAAATTACATACCGATTATGCAAATAAAATCAGCAGAGTTCTTAGTGAGCAATAGTCGGGCCGACCAATGCCCCGCCACCGATAAACCCGAATATGCCTTCATTGGCCGTAGCAATGTGGGCAAAAGCAGTCTTATCAATATGCTCACAGGGCGCAAAGGCTTGGCCATGACTTCGTCAACACCGGGAAAAACAATGCTCATCAATCACTTCGTAATTAATGAGGAGTGGCTCTTAGTAGACCTTCCAGGCTATGGCTATGCCAAGCGCGGACGCCGTGAGGTGGACTTCCTAAAAAAACTCATTAGCTACTACGTGCTCAACCGGCAAGAGCTTACCTGCCTGTTTGTGCTTATCGACTCACGCCTCACACCGCAGAAGATTGACTTGGAGTTTATTCGCTTTCTTGGCGAGAACGGTGTGCCGTTCGGCGTGATCTTCACTAAGGCCGACAAACCCAAACATGGTGAATTGAAGAAGAACGTTAACCTTTTTCTCGACACCCTGCGTAAGGAGTGGGACGAACTGCCGCCTCATTTCATCACTAGCAGCGACACGGGGCGAGGCCGTGAGGACTTCCTTAATTATATAGAAGAAATCAATCAGCAATTGAAGGCATAATCGCTTTTCGAAGGAAACTACAGGTTTCCTCGCTTCTTCGTCTTTTCTTATTTCTTTTCAAGATGTTTTCACTGCTTCGCACACAAAGGTTTCGGGCTGCGCTAGTTATTTCCGCGCTCGTTTTGTCGGCCCTTTCGCTCATCTACTCCCACACGCTGACGCATCGGCTCTATGAAGAGGAGGTGGGCAAGATGGAAGTGTGGGCTGAGGCTATGCAGTCGCTCACCACGGCCGATGAAACCACCGATTTGAGTTTGGTGTTGAAGGTGATAAACAGTAACAACACCATCCCCGTGGTGGTGACTGATGCTTATGGTAACATTTTGGCGCAGCGCAACCTGCGTCCCAATCCCCAAGGAAAAGATTCGTTGCAAACCCTGCGGCGCGAGGCCGAGCGCATTCGTCGCAAGGGAGAAACAATGAAGGTGGCCATCACTTCCACGCCGAGTAATGAAGAGGGCGACTACCTCAACGTGTCGTACGAAGAGTCTGTTCTTTTGCGTCAGCTCACGTTCTATCCCTATCTGCAATTGGGCATTGTGGGCGTGTTTTTTTTCATTGCCATCATTGCCTTGCTTGCCTCGAAACGTGCCGAGCAAAACAAAGTGTGGGTGGGCCTTTCGCGCGAAACAGCCCACCAACTAGGCACCCCTATCTCCTCGCTCATGGCTTGGAGTGAGGTGTTGAGCGAGACTTATCCCGATGATGAATTGCTGCCCGAGATGAACAAAGATGTGAAGCGTTTGCAACTCATTGCCGAGCGTTTCTCGAAAATTGGTTCAGCCCCCGAGTTGAAGTCCCAAGACGTGTGCCCCATCGTTGCTCGCATTGCCGAATACTTTGAGCGTCGCACCTCGCAGCGCGTGTCCATCACCGTCGATCTTCCTGCTGAGGCCGTTACGGCACAGGTGAATGCTCCGCTGTTTGAGTGGGTTATTGAAAATCTTTGCAAAAACGCCATCGATGCCATGCAAGGCGTGGGCAGTCTTCATCTCTCGTTGAGAGCCCATGCCCTTCAACGCAAGAAGCGACAGTATTTGCAAATTTTCGTAACCGACACAGGCAAAGGCATTGCCCACAATCGTTTTAAAACCGTGTTTAAGCCTGGCTTCACCACCAAAAAGCGCGGTTGGGGATTAGGCTTGTCTCTTGCCAAACGCATTGTGGAGGAATATCATCACGGCCGCATCTACGTGTTAAACAGTCAGGTTGGAAAGGGCACTACCTTTGCTATTGAATTGGAAGAAAGCGCCTCTTAAGGTGGTAAAACCGAATTTTTTTGTATATTTGTCGCAAGTAACGTACCTCTATAAATAATCACTTGCATGAAATATCCTATCGGAATACAAAGTTTCGAGAAAATCATTGAAGGCGGTTTCGCTTATGTTGACAAGACGGAACTCGTTTATAGATTAGTGCATGAAGGCAATATCTACTTTCTGTGTCGCCCCCGGCGCTTCGGAAAGTCATTGCTCGTGTCCACTCTAAAGTGCTATTTTGAGGGGCGTAGTGAGCTTTTCAAAGGTCTTGCGATAGATGAACTTGAGAATGAGTGGAAACAATATCCCGTGTTTCATCTAGACTTTAATGGCACTAATTTCACAAAGGCCGGAATGTTAGATGATGCCTTGGAGAGTTTCGTTGCCAGACACGAACATGAGTATGGTTGCGATGACTTTTCAAAAACCATTGGCGACCGTTTTGCCTCAGTGCTAAAGGCCGCCCATAAGCAAACGGGAAACCGCGCAGTGGTGTTGATTGACGAATACGACAAACCGATGCTTGACGTGTTAGACCAAGAGCTATACATCACTATCGATGGCCAACAACGCAAGCTAGAGGATTGGAATCGTGAAGTGCTGAAGGGCTTCTATAGCG
>CAVKKI010000284.1:0-2587 GCA_963656725.1 Oribacterium sp.
CGCGAGCTGGGTTCAGAACGTCGTGAGACAGTTCGGTCTCTATCTGTTGTGGGCGCATGAGATTTGCGGGGATCCGGCACTAGTACGAGAGGACCGTGCTGGACAGACCTCCGGTGTTCCGGTTGTACCGCCAGGTGCACCGCCGGGTAGCCGCGTCTGGTACGGATAAGTGCTGAAAGCATCTAAGCACGAAGCCAGCCTCAAGATAAGATCTCAACGAGGGGCGTTGAAGACGACGACGTCGATAGGCTGCAGGTGCAAGGTCGGCAACGGCCTCAGCCGAGCAGTACTAATTCCCCGAAAGCTTTCTTGGAAAGAAACAAAGCCGCGGAGAAGCGGCCCGCCGCAGGGCGGGCAGCGAAGCCGTCCGCGCATAAGGCCTTTACGGCCCGGTTCAAGCCGAGTGATAGGCTTGGGTCCTGATGAGAGGATGCTGCGAAGGCGCAGCGCGTTTCCGGTCAATGATTTTTTTAACGAATCACGGCAGCGGCCGAGGGCCGCGGCTGAAAAAGAACTAAGGTGGTTATAGCGTGAGGGTCCCACCTCTTCCCATTCCGAACAGAGAAGTTAAGCCTCACCACGCCGATGGTACTGCGAAAGTGGGAGAGTAGGTAACCGCCCCCTAAGAGGAGAGACAGAGCAATCTGCCCCTCCTCTTTCTTTATACCCCCACCCCAAGTCAGGCCCCGTGGCTCACGCAAAAAACAAAAAAGGTGTGAATTAGTTTCGCCCTCAGCGCGATTTATGCTACCTTTGCACAAAGGTAATTAATGCAATCTATGATCGAACGTCACGTAATTATCGATTCTGTCGACCCGGTAGTCTTCTACGGGGTCAATAATGCCAACATTCAACTCATACGCGACTTGTTTCCCAAACTGCGGATGGCCGCACGCGGCACGGTGATAACCGTGATAGGCGACGACGAGGAGACTGCGCGTTTTGAGCGCAACGTGAAGAAACTTGAAGAATACTGTGCCAAATACAACAAGCTTACCGATGATGTGATTCTCGATACCATCAATGGTGTGCCCCCAAAAGCCCTGAAGATGGACGATGCAATAGTGTTTGGCGTAAATGGAAAGCCCATCAAGGCCCGTACGCCCAACCAGCAGCAGCTTGTAAAGACGTTTGCCGAAAACGACCTCACGTTTGCCCTCGGCCCGGCTGGAACCGGCAAGACCTATCTGGCGGTGGCTCTCGCCGTGCGTGCACTTAAAAACAAGGAAGTGCGTAAGATTATCCTGTCGAGACCCGCAGTCGAAGCTGGCGAGAAACTAGGTTTCCTGCCCGGCGACATGAAAGAGAAGATCGACCCTTATCTGCAACCGCTATATGACGCTTTGGAAGACATGATTCCTGGCGCCAAGCTAAAGGAACTTATGGACGGCAACGTGATTCAAATAGCGCCGCTCGCATTTATGCGCGGCCGCACGCTTAACGATGCCGTGATAGTGCTCGATGAGGCCCAGAACACCACCACACACCAGATTAAGATGTTCCTCACCCGTCTGGGCATGGGCTCGAAGATGATTGTAACCGGCGACACCACCCAGATTGACTTGCCGCGTAGCACCGCCTCGGGTCTTGTGCAGGCTTTGCGTGTGTTGCGCAATGTGAAGGGAATAGGGCGCATTGAGTTCGGAAAGAAAGACATTGTGCGCCATCAGCTCGTGCAGCGCATAGTGGAGGCTTACGAGAAGCACGATGCCCTTGCCAAAGCCGGTCTTGATGCCGATGATGGCGGCAGCGCTCCGCATGAGCCAGCCGACTGACGAAGACACGATACACTAAAACAGACTGAAACGATTTGCAAAAAAAACTTATAATTCACTCATTCATTAAACAACAATGGCAAATACATTAACTCACACCGACTTCCATTTTGAGGGTCAAAAGAGCGTGTATCACGGCAAAGTCCGTGACGTGTATAACATCAACGACGACCTGCTGGTTATGGTTGCCACCGACCGCATCTCGGCTTTCGACTTCATCCTGCCCAAGGGCATTCCGTCGAAAGGACAGGTGCTCAATCAGATTGCAGCGCAATTCCTCGATGCCACTGCCGACATCGTGCCAAACTGGAAACTTGCCACCCCCGACCCAATGGTCACCGTGGGCGTGAAGTGTGAGGGATTCCCCGTCGAGATGATTATCCGCGGTTATCTCACCGGCAGCGCTTGGCGCGCCTATGCCGAGGGATGCCGTGAGTTGTGCGGCGTGAAGCTCCCCGAGGGCATGCGCGAGAACCAAAAGTTCCCCGAGCCGATAATCACACCCACCACCAAGGCCGAAAGCGGCCACGACGAGAACATCTCGCGCGAGGAAATCATCAAGCAAGGCATAGTAAGTGAAGAGGACTATAAGCAGGTAGAGGCCTACACCCGTGCACTCTTTGCCCGCGGCACCGAGATTGCGGCAAGCAAGGGTCTGATTCTTGTCGACACCAAGTATGAGTTAGGCAAGCGCGACGGCAAGGTGATTCTGATGGATGAGATTCACACCCCCGACTCATCACGCTACTTCTATGCACAAGGCTACGAAGAGCGCTTCGAGAACGGAGAGGCTCAAAAGCAGCTGTCGAAAG
>CAVKKI010000285.1:0-2523 GCA_963656725.1 Oribacterium sp.
CAGAAGTAGCCCCCATTTGGAAAGTGCCAGCCTCCACCTTCACCATCTCTATATTTACACCTTTTACCGAAACAACAAGTGTTTCTGGGGAAGAGGATGAAGGCCCCCTTCCTCCCCCGCTCAAATCATTCCCCCCATCTAAAGTAAGAATATAAGTTGCTCCACTCTGCGCACGTCCCAAATCATAGTCGGAGAAATTAACAATAAGAGGACTGAAGTTTTTGTGAAGCACGCGAAATTGCGACACATTGCGCACCACATACACCCAATATTCGCCTAGCTTTTGCTCGGCACGCATCACGCCACCGCCATCAAACTTTACACCATCGAGCGGAAGGCCCACTTTGACCAAGGCACAACGCTGGCCATTAACATCTAACACGGGCTGGGCCATAGCCGACACATCGCCCTCGGCCAATGCGAACGACACCACCGTCAGCCGCTGAGCCGAGGCGGTTAGGGTTGCAAAAAAAGCTAGCACGAATGTGAGTATTATAGCTCTCATTATTACATTTCTCATTATATGCATTTTTCTAATATTTCAGATTGTAATGATTAAAAGAGAGGAAAAATTCTTCGACGCCCAAAATTGAGAATAATTTTTGAAAGCTACTAAATTGTTCCCCCTATATCTACTCTTTTTTGAGCAGCGATTTAGAATGCACACTTCTACTGATTCTATCAAATAAAGTTAGGGCATTCTGGATGAAAGTCTGTTTAGAACACGTAAATATTATAAAGATGTAGTAGGAAAATTCTAAGCTCTACGGAAGAAAGAACGAGGCGCAAGCCAAGGTTGTTGTTACTGTTGTCGGGGGTGTTGTTGTTGCGGTAAGAGGCACGGCAGTTCCTCGGCGTGTTGTTCCAGCTGCCCCCACGGTTCACGCGGTTCGACCCACTTTTTTCGACCTTCACCCTTAATAATTCGTTATGTTTTTAGCAGCTAACCCCTACTAGCTCCATGCAAGATTTTCGAAAGCCGAAGGAGTGGGCATGCTTCACGAAGGCTATCAATGGCAACAAATGAGCTTGATAGGTTTGCTCGCTCCACTGGCCAGTTTTGAAGCGCTGATGATAGGTGAGTAGTTTTGAGCGGTAGCGCTTTTTACTTCGCCCAGAGAGTTCACACACATAAGGTTTCACCTTGTAGCCGAGAAACACTTGCCCGCTCCGAGTGGGGCGAAACACAGGGGGCTTTAGCTCCAAACGAAGGTGGGTTTGAGCATAAGCGTTCAGTTCTCGATAAATGGTCTTTAAACAATGAGGGTCGTTATGAGCAATTAAAATGTCGTCCATATACCTTATATATAAAGGCGCTTTTAGTTTCAGTTTTGCATAATGGTCTAAAGGCGAGAGGTAGGCGTTGGCAAAATATTGACTTGTAAGGTTGCCAATGGGCAGGCCTTTGCCTGGCTGCGTGGAATAGCTATCGATGACGGCGTCGAAAAGTTGAAGCAAACGACCATCCTTAAATTTGCGACGAAGCTGCGCCTTAAGAATTGTGTGGTCGATAGAGTCGTAATATTTGCGGAAGTCGAGCTTTACAGAATAGGCATATTTGCGAAAGCCAGCCTTCGCTTTGTCGAGAGCGGCATACACGCCTTTCTCTTTTCGCGAAGCATAGGTGGTGTCGATGAGCGAGCGGTCGAAATAGGGCAAGCACACATTAATGATGGCGTGATGAAGTATGCGTTCGGGCAAGCTGGCAGCACAAATGAGGCGCTCTTTCGGATCGAAAATTTTGAAATAGTGATAGTGGCCTAGTTCAAGATCACCCGTAAGCATTTGCTCTCGCAGCAGCGAGAGGTTTTCATCGAGATGTTCACGAAAGCGCTTCACTTCTGCCTTGCATTGCTTGCCACGGCAGGTTTGGCGAAAGGCTTCGTAGAGATTGTCGAGGTCGGCAATCTGCTCAAAAAGGTGCCCCACTCGTTTCATTTTTCTGCTCTTTGCTCATTTCTGCCATAAAACGCTCGCCATATTTCTCCACCTTCTTTTTCCCGATGCCCGACACCTTCAGCATAGCGTCTGTGGAGATTTTATCTAGTTTTGCAAGTTCTGCCAATTCCGCATCTGTAAACACGGCATAAGCAGGAACGGCCTCCTCATCAGCTAGTGTTTTCCTTATTTTCCGAAGTTCGGAAAATGTTTTAAAGGTGGCCTCATCTAGCACCTCCCGATAGTCCACTTTGTTGTTTCGGGGAAATGTTGTCGTAGCCGCGGGGGTGCCACCATCAAGCAAATAAGTAATGCAAAACGTCCAAAGGTTGTTTCCACCCGAAATGGCTAATTCTTTGCGCACGTCCACTATTTTGTGTGCTCGCAAAAAGTGATTTAGCTCCTCTTCTTGTTCTTTTGTCGGAACTAAACCTTGCGTAAATATTTTCATCTGCATAATTCGTATTTATTTTTTCTCGAAGTTCGTATTGAGTGCTTTCCCCGAGGCTCGTCCCTCGCCTCTGTTCAAGCACTCATTACGAACTTCTTAAGTTACTTTTTCTATCTTACTTCTTTTACGTGTTC
>CAVKKI010000286.1:0-2490 GCA_963656725.1 Oribacterium sp.
CCGTCGACACCGCCGTTGAGCTCTGCCGCGATGGTCAACACGGCATCCCCGTGCCTGACTACGTCGACGAAAATGTTAGCACCAAAGTGGTGAAAATCATACAGAGCTACGTGGGAATTGTAAATAAGATGGTGTGGAGAAAATAATATATTATTCAGATGCCAGACCAAACGAATAATAGTAAACGTATAGCAGTAAACACCATCATGTTGTACTTCCGTATGTTTTTAACAATGGGAGTCGCATTATTTACCTCACGCGTGATTCTTCAATCACTCGGCGTAGAGGATTATGGTATTTATAATGTGGTCGCTGGATTTGTGTCAATGTTTACCTTTATAAACAGTGCTATGACAAGTGCTACACAAAGATACGTAACGTTCGCTATTGGTAAGAATGAAGTAAATAGAGTGAATACGGTGTTTTGCACAAGTATGAATATTCACATTCTTATTTCAGTTTTGTTGGTCTTAGCTGCAGAAACTATTGGACTATGGTTTCTTAATACACATATGACTATACCCGTAGAACGAATGTTCTCGGCTAATATTGTCTATCAATGCGCCATATTGTCTACTGTTGTAATGATTATAAGTACACCTTATAATGCGTTAATTGTGGCACATGAAAAAATGTCTGCTTTTGCTTACATTTCCATATTGGATGCATCTATCAAATTACTTATTGCTTATTTATTATATATTTCATCTTATGACCGCTTGATTGTTTATGCAATATTGATGTTCTTAGCTCAATTCTTATTGCAACAAATTTACTGCATTTATTGTCGTAGACATTTTATTGAGTCAAAGTTTCATATTATTAAAGACGAGCCCTTATTTAAGGAAATGGTATCATTTTCCGTTTGGAGTTTATTTGGAAATTTGGCTAGTGTAGGAGCTGGACAAGGAGTCAACGTTCTTTTGAACATGTTCTTCGGCCCTATCGTAAATGCAGCACGAGGGGTGGCATTGCAGGTGCAAAGTGCAGTTCTTGGTTTTAGCACTAACTTTCAAATGGCCATGAATCCTCAAATTACGAAGAACTATGCGATTGGTGATTTGAAGTATATGCATACACTTATATATGCTAGTAGTAAATATTCTTTCTATTTACTTTTTATCCTATCGTTACCCATTGCACTTGAAGCAAATGGCATTCTTTCCGTATGGTTGGGGATTGTTCCCGAACATACAGCCATTTTTTTACGGTTAGCCTTAATCATATCGATTATAAACGCGATGGCAGGTCCTTTAACAATATCAGCACAAGCTAATGGTAATATAAAATTATATCAATTCGTTGTGGGAGGTATACTACTTATGTCCTTCCCTTTGTCTTATGTTTGCTTAAAATTAGGCGGAATACCTGAATTAGTATACATGGTAGATTTAGCGATTGTATCAGTAGCTCAGGTGGTAAGAATCTATCTAATGAAGAAAATGATAAATCTATCCATTTGTGAATACCTAAAGGAAGTGATTGTCCGTGTTATTTGTGTAGCTATTATAGGCTGCATAATTCCTGTTTCTGTCTATATTGCTTTACCACGAAACTCATTTTCTTCATTTATCGCAGTTTGCACGGCCTGCTTGTTAAGTGTAATCACCTCTATTTACTATCTAGGCATCAAACAAAGTGAACGTGAAAAACTAATCGCTTTTGTCAAGAATAAAATACGTCGAAAGTAATGATTAACATCATAGAGAAGGAAAATTGTTGTGGATGTGCTTCGTGCGTACAAAAATGTCCAAAACAATGCATTAATTTAATAGAAGATAAAGAAGGTTTCCTCTATCCGAAGGTGGATGAAGTTTCTTGTATAGATTGTGGAATCTGCGAGAAGGTTTGTCCTGTACTTAATCAAGAAAAAAATTCAGAACCACTTAAAGTATATGCTGCGAAAAATAGAGACGAAGATATTCGTGAGAAAAGTTCTTCGGGGGGAATCTTTACTTGTTTGGCAGAAGATACCATCAAACAAGGAGGTGTAGTTTATGGCGCCCGTTTTAATGACAGATGGGAAGTAATCCATGATTATACAGAAATAGGAAATGATTTAAAATTCTTCAGAGGATCGAAATATGTGCAGAGCAAAATAGGAAACAGTTATCAGAAGGTTGAGTTTTTCTTAAAGCAAAAGCGAAAAGTGTTGTTCTCTGGAACACCCTGTCAAATAGCTGGTTTACGAAAATTTCTTCGCAAAGATTACGCCAACTTATTGACGGTGGATTTTATTTGTCATGGTGCACCAAGCCCTGGGGTCTTTCGAACTTTTTTACGTGATGAAATAGAAAAACATTCCGCCCGTCAGGGCGACGAAAAAAATACGGTTTTGCTCCCATGTATTCCCCTTGTCTCGGAACGAGATGAATTGGATTGTAAGAAAATGAAAATCCAATCCATCTCATTCCGAGACAAAAGAAACGGGTGGAAAAAATACGGTTTTACTCTCGTTTTCTCCAAAGCGTCAGCTGCAGGAGAGAAAAA
>CAVKKI010000287.1:0-2483 GCA_963656725.1 Oribacterium sp.
CACCGACTGTGTGAAGGTGGCGCTCAATGTGTATGGCCATCGGCGCCACTTCGACGGCATTCCCGTGTTCGGCATCGTCGATACAAACTCTGATCCTAACGTAGTAGATTACCTCATCCCTGCCAACGACGACTCTAACAAGAGCATCGAAGTAATCCTCGACGCTGTGTGCGGCGCTATTGCCGAAGGCGTTGAAGAGCGCAAGGCTGAAAAGGTTGACGCTGAAGCCGCTGGCGAAGGCGAAACCAAAACTCGCACCAAGCGCGCCTCTAAGGCTCGTGCCGACATGGCCGAAACCGAAGAAGCTCCCGCTGCCGCTGCAGAAGAAGCTAAGGCTGAGTAATCTATAGCATAAAGTTCTTAGTTGTAAGGTGAAGAGAGTTATAAGGTTTGATTTTGCCAGAACATCCATTTTTGACTAAAGATAACTTTATAGCAAAAATCTTGTTTGCCTTAGAACTAAGAACTTTCTTTTTTCCACACAGTTCACACCTTTAAGTAAAACAATAAAAAAATATTTCCAACAAAATGGGAGTAGCATTAGAAGATATCAAGAAACTTCGCACCATGACCGGTGCTGGTTTGGGCGACTGCAAGAAGGCACTCGCTGAGTCGAACGGCAACATCGAAGAAGCCATCGAAATCATCCGTAAGAAGGGTCAGGCTGTAGCCGCTAAGCGTTCTGATCGCGAAGCAGCCGAAGGCGCTGTGCTCGTGAAGAGCGAAAACGGCTTTGCTGCCATCCTCGCCCTCAAGTGCGAGACCGACTTCGTTGCCAAAAACGCCGATTTCGTTAAGTTGGCTCAAGACATCCTCGACCTCGCTGTTGCCAACAAGTGCAAGAGCCTCGACGAAGTAAAGGCCCTTCCCTTTGGCGACCACACCGTAGCCGACGCTGTTACCGACCGTAGCGGTATCACTGGTGAGAAGATGGAACTCGATGGTTACAACTTCATCGAAGGCGACAACGTAGCCGTTTACGACCACATGGGCCGTCACATGCTCTGCACCATGGTTCAAACCAACAAGCCCGCCGAAGAGCAAGCTCACAACGTAGCTATGCAAGTAGCCGCTATGAACCCCGTAGCTCTCGACGAAGCTAGCGTTCCCCAGTCAGTTAAAGACGAAGAACTTAAGGTAGCTATCGAAAAGACCAAGGAAGAGCAAGTGAAGAAGGCCGTTGAAGCCGCTTTGAAGAAGGCTGGTTTCAACCTCTACATTGCTGAAAGCGAAGAGCACCTCGAAGAAGGCATCATGAAGGGCAACATCACTGCCGAGCAAGCCGACGAAATCCGCGCTCTCAAGAAGACCACAGCCGAGCAAAAGGCTGCCAACCTTCCCGAGCAAATGATTCAGAACATTGCCAACGGCCGTATGAACAAGTTCTACAAGGAATCTTGCCTCCTCAACCAAGAGTTCATCCAAGACGGCAAAATGACCGTTACCGACTACCTCAAGTCAACCGACAAGGAACTCACCGTAATCGACTTCAAGCGCTTCACTCTCCGCGCAGAGTAATCCTCACTCCGTTAGTCCCCTTTTTGTCACATTGGGACGCACTTTCTAATTCAGTTTTGTTTAGAAAGTCCTTTCCCCAATTGACACATCCATAAAAAAAGATGGCCATGCAAGCACCAAAAGGTGTTAGCATGGCCATTTTTCTTTTTAGAGTTTCAGTTGAATGCTAGTGGATGGGGGGATGCAAATATTATTTACATAATGGGACGCACAATGTCCACCTTTAGTCCCAAGGCTGCAATGATGCGGAAGAACATCCCCACACCAGGTTCTACAATTCCTTTCTCAATACGTGAAATATAGGCTTTATCTGTTCCTACTTTCTTTGCAAGCTCCGATTGCGTCATGTGTTCATGCTTTCTTGCGTCAAGAATAATTTGTCCTACGCAATAGTTGGCAGCTTCTCTTCTGAAAGCACCTCTTTCAGAACTCCCCACTTCTCCATACTTCGCATCAAGAATTTCGTCAAAACTACTAATATTGTTTTTTTGTTGCATAATATTCTTTTTTTAGTTCAAGTACTTTTTCAATTTCTTTAGAAGGAGTCTTTTGGCTTTTCTTTTGAAAACCATTAAATAACATCACAATGTTTCCCTCATCGAATATGAAAAATGCCCGATAAATGTTACCATTATGAGAGGCTCTTATCTCAAATAATCCGTCTCGAATAAATTTTACAAAATTCTCGCTCACTCTTTCTTGCACTTTAAGCATATCAAGCACATAGTCTAACTTCTTTTGTGCTCCAACTTCTAAATTGCGATAGAACGTGAGGAAATAATCTTTGTAAATCAGTATTTTCCTTTCTGATTTCATACGGCAAAGATAGCTTATAAAGTTGACATATTCTACAACTTTTGAATATTTAATATTCTGTACGTGATACGGCTCTTTCATTTAAGAGCGGGATGAAAGCCCAATGTATATGCACCTAGCCCAGGGCAAGCAAAGCGGCACCCTGGGTT
>CAVKKI010000288.1:0-2480 GCA_963656725.1 Oribacterium sp.
CAATTAAATCATGAGATCGTGAATGAAATATTTGGATTCGCTGCTGATGCAGCATAAAATTTAACGAAGTATTGTCAAATGCTATTAATAGTTCTCGAGCAAAATTAATAAGTGGCTAGAATAAAACGAAAAGAAGCTATTAAAGACTAAAGAAAAGGGTAAAATTCCTATCTCGAAAGGGACAACATAAAAGGCTATAGGTAATTATCTAGGATGGAAAGAAAACGCCAAAGTAACCGCCACAAATCATAAAGGAACAACTTACCCACGTAGTAGGAAAATTCTTACCAACGTGTCTTTCTGACGAAAGCGCACATTCGTATTTTCATCTATATTTTCAATGCTCACCACGATGTAATCGTTGATTACGGCAACACTAGGTACGTATCTGCGATTTTTTTAGGTAGCTTTGGCATCACGCTTTTCGGTTTCAATGTACTGATGATCAAAGTCGAAATCATATTCATGACCTTTCTTCAGCTGCCCCGTAGATAGCAAGGATTTAACTAGCAGTTTATTCATTTTGGGGGCTTTATTGAAATTGTAGGAATTTCCTGATTCTGAAGTATATGTAACGTTTTCTTCTGTTAAATCTGTAATGCTGCGCAATATGGTGTCAGCACTGCAAGTGCGAAGCGTTGGATGCATGCGAAGATGTTGCATGAGGTGCGACGATACGTCTTCAACACAAGTACCACCACAAAAATATACGCACATTAATGAACGAAAAATCTCGCTATATTGATACCCCGTTTTGCTTCGAAGTCCTAGTGTGTCGTCAATTGTTTTGGATAGGAGAGCATCAAAATGCTCCATAATAGAAAATATTCCTCCAAAAGGTGTAAGTTTTTCAGATTTGATGTGTATTTTTGCCATGTCGTTTCAGCGTTTGTTTTGTACCACTAAGTTTAGTGAATTTTCTGACACGACAAAGCTTTGGGTAACTTATTGTTACTCAAGGCTTTTTTTGTAAATAATTTATTGTAACGTTGCGGAATTAAGGATACCTATTCAAGCGGTTTAGAAAGTTTTCAATAATGCTTTTGGAAGTGCCCAATTCGTTGTTTAAATCATCGTGCACCAACTGCTGGTCGTGTGAATAGCAACTGAAGGTAGCACGGCCACCAATTGAAGTTCATGCGTGCACCAATTGGTGCACGCTCACCTCAGTCACTATTTAAGCCTCTTATAATTCACCTAGGAATCTTTATCTAACCAATTGTGATGAACAAAGTTCATAACACTTAGGTAAAATTGCACGCATACTATTTATAAGGTGTAAAAAATGCGTTTTGTTCTGTCTTTAGAAGGCTAAGAGAAAAAGCACAACTACTTTATCAACCTTGAGATAAAAGACTTTAGAATAGCATTTATATCCACACTATAATTACTTCAAGTTAAGATAGGCAACTAAGCTTTGTCGCTGTGCTATCACCCCTTCATCAAGCAACGACAAAACCGACTCGACCCCGTTACAACGTTCAAGAAGTTTACATAACCGATCGAAAATAGGAAGTTTGAAACTACCCCCTTCAAAAATATTGAAATAATCTTCCTTTCGCAGATTTTCTAACCCCCATAGCATAAGAAAATTATTAATGTCGAATTCTGCTAAATGGTCGTTCGCATAGTCTATAGCAAAACTTAATACCAAAGAATGCAATCGTGATGGACGAGTGGCACTCGACTTTAAATAAGAATAAAGCAAAGTCTTTACACGATGCAAACTAACATCCCTTCCACGATAACACAAATAGCGATAGATAATTCGTCCATAGCTATTATGAAATGCCACATGCAAGTTATCAGGACAAATGCCTTGATTATTCATCAGAACAAAAGCTAGTCCAGGCTTCTTTTGAGAAAGATCTTCATAACTAACTAATTTAGCAGCCCTAGGCATATAAGATTCGAGTAGACGATAATAACATCGCCACCCTATTTGCTGATCGTCGGACATTTCTCGCAAAAGATTCCGCATTAGGATGAAACATTTAACCGCTATATTCTCAGCCTCTTTCATTGGAATTGCGAGCTTTGCCATATCATAAACTACCCAAAACAAAGCTGCATGTGCCCAATCGTCATCAAGCAGCCTACAATAGCTTAAAGCCTCGTCAAGAGCCTGTTGCCATTGTCCCTTACGGCGTAGTTCCATTACCCCATTGTAAGACATTTGCTTATTTATTGTTTTCTGTTACCTTACAAAGGTACAAAAGTAAAACAGAACAACAAAAAGACAAGTAACAATCTATCGATAAATCCAAAAAATTCGTTGATGACCTAAGATATAGATCCAACTTATTCAAGCATCTAGTCCGACAATTGTAACACCTAATTAATGGCATATTTGTAAATAGGATCTTACAAATGAAGAATACAAAGTAAAATAATATTAAAAAATCAGGATTTTACAAGTACGACACTTGCAAAGAATGAAGTGTGATTGTAATTTTGTATCGTTTTTCATGGTATTAGAT
>CAVKKI010000289.1:0-2469 GCA_963656725.1 Oribacterium sp.
GCAGTATGGCCTAGCCATTCGCTCGCCCTACATTGCCGACAAGAGCCAAAGCAACGGCTTTGAAAGCGACAACGACGCCAGCGGCTCTACCGCCACTCCCACCACGAGCGCCATCTTTAGCAACATCACTTTCATCGGCCCCAAAGAGGGAGCAACCGACTTTGCCAACACGGCCGACTACATCACCGGCGGTGTTTACAACCCCAACAACGGCTCTGGCCTTGGCAAATTCCAGGCTGCCATGCAAATTCGCCGCGGCTCACGCTTCAACTGCATCAACTCCATTGCCTTGGGCTGGCCCATCGGCCTCATCCTCGACAGCGAGAAGGGCGACACACGCGAACAAGCTGAGGCGGGCAACATTCGCTTGCAAAACATTTGGTTTGCCAACATGGACGTTACGGGTTCTGACGCCAATAAGGAATATCGCGACGTGCGCGTAGACTACGTCAACAAGCAAGCCGTGGTCGACGAATCGCAAAAGTCTTACTCCTCCACCTTCTTCCTCAAGCAGAATGGCAACAAGGTGTCCACCGTCAGCGAAATGTTGCTCACGGGCAAAGGCTTGCTCTCGGGCTTAAACGTCAACTTCATGCCTAGCGCCACTAGTCCCTTGCTCAGCGCCGCCTCATTCACGGGCGTAACGAGCAGCTGGTTCGACAAGGTGAGCTACATTGGAGCCTTCGCCGCAGGCAGCAACTGGCTGAGCGGATGGACAAACTTCGATCCTCAAAACGCTGACTATTAATTACATAAGGTAACAGTCTAAACATAGGCTTCCGCCGCTTCCATGCTCTTTCTCGAGCATAGAAACGGCGGAAGTTCTTTTTATTTGTCTCCTTCCCTACTCTTCTCCGTCAACCACAATTTTTCTCCAAATAATCCTCATCCTTTCTTTTTTACATCGCCCACGGATTTTTCAGCCCGCCCTTATTTTAAAAGAGCCGAGGCTAGAAGCAATTGGGGGCGACGCGGCCCGCGTCGGCAAAGCCGGGAAACGTGCAAATGCTGAAAAATGAGGATAAAAGAGCACGCTTTGCGCTCGTCAGTGGGGGCGACGCGGCCCGCGTCGGCAAAACCCGGAAACGTGCAAATGCTGAAAAATGAAGAAAAGGAATAAAGCCTCCCCCTTCACAAAGGGCGCACTTTTACAATATAACTTTAGGCAAACACACTTGGCGCTTTACATTTTTCTTTCACTGCGATTGTGCTGACCGTACATCGGTCGGTGTACGGTCGTACATCGGTCGGTGTACAATCGTACATCGGTCGGTGTACAATCGTACATCGGTCGGTGTACAATCGTACATCGGTCGGTGTACAATCGTACATCGGTCGGTGTACAATCGTACATCGGTCGGTGTACAATCGTACATCGGTCGGTGTACAATCGTACATCGGTCGGTGTACAATCGTACATCGGTCGGTGTACAATCGTACATCGGTCGGTGTACAATCGTACATCGGTCGGTGTACAATCGTACATCGGTCGGTGTACAATCGTACATCGGTCGGTGTACGGTAACTTGATTCACCATTCAAACAAATTCTCAACACGCTGCGACAAGTTTTTAGGCACGTCTTTTAGAATGGAACTGAAACGGCCGTGCATTCACGCTGCATTTTGCTCTCCTAACGTTAGCGAACTGATTAAAAATTAGTATATTTGCAATTATAAAATCATCATGCCATTAGTTTATGACGACAGGAATGAGCAACAGAAGATTGCCCGTAGGCATTCAATCTTTTGAAAGAATAAGGAAAGAAAATTACTTGTATGTTGACAAGACCGACATCGTTTGGAATCTTGTTAACAAGGGCAATATGTTCAACTATCTAAGTCGCCCACGCCGCTTCGGCAAGTCGGTGCTTATCGATACACTACAAGCCTATTTCGAAGGCAAAAAAGAGCTCTTTGAAGGGCTAAAAATTATGAACCTCGAGAAGGAATGGGTGAAACGCCCCGTGATTAGACTCGATATGAGCCGAGGGGGAGCCACTGCCGAGGATTTGAATTTTTATCTTAACAAAGCGTTTAAGAAATACGAAAAGCTATATGGAGTGGAAGTGGAAGCACACGATTCTTTGGCCAATCGGTTTGATGCTATCATAGAGACCGCCTACGAGCAAACGGGACAGCAAGTGGCCATTCTCATTGATGAATACGACTCCCCCTTACAACACTCTTGGAAAACGCCTAATCATGAAGAGTGTACGGCCCTCTATCGAAAGGTATTCGCAATTCTTAAGGCTGACAATGAATATGAGAAGTTCGTTTTCATCACAGGCATCACAAAATTCACACAGATATCCCTATTCTCTGCGCTCAACAACCTCAGTAACATCAGTTTCGATGGGCCTTACGCCCCTATTTGCGGCATCACCTTGCAAGAAACCATCGACAACTTTATGCCCGAAATTGAAGCTATGGGGCAAAAGAATGGTTGGACTGCGGAAGAAACTATAAAC
>CAVKKI010000290.1:0-2469 GCA_963656725.1 Oribacterium sp.
ACGCTCTATTTCAACTCTATCGGTGCTCAGCTCGATGGGTCGTTGTTCAATATTCTCGGTCTTGTGCTCTTCCTCACGGGTATGGGCTTCAAGATTTCTCTTGTACCCTTCCACCTTTGGACGGCCGACACCTACGAAGGCGCACCTACCTCGGTGACTGCCTACCTCAGTGTCATCTCTAAGGGGTCAGCCGCATTCGTGCTGATGACCGTGTTGATGAAGGCCTTTGCTCAGAGCGACTTGTTCTATAGTTGGAACACGGGTATGTATTGGATTATCGTGGCCTCTATCACCGTGGCCAACCTCTTCGCCATTCGCCAAAACAACATGAAGCGCTTCATGGCCTTCTCCGCCATCTCTCAAGCCGGCTACCTCGTGCTTGCTTTAATGGACGGCACCGCTCAAGGCATGACCGCTTTAGTGTTCTATCTTTTGGTCTACATGGTGTCGAATCTCGGTGCCTTTGCCGTAATGACTACGGTGGAGGAAAACAGTGGTAAGATTAACATCAGCGACTACAACGGTCTCTATCAGACTAACCCCAAACTTGCGTTCCTCATGACGCTTTGCTTGTTCTCACTGGCTGGTATTCCTCCGTTTGCTGGCTTCTTCAGCAAGTTCTTCGTGTTTATGGCTGCTTTCAAAGCTGGCTATCCCTTGCTCGTGTTCATTGCCTTGGCCAACACCGTCATCTCGCTCTACTACTATTTGCTCATTGTGAAGGCTATGTATATCAACGCCAACGAGAATCCCATTGCTAAGTTTAATAGCGATGGCTACTCTCGTGTCGCTCTTGCCCTCTGCACACTCGGTGTGTTGATTCTCGGCATTGGCGGCGTGTTCTACAACTACATCAGCGCCTTCGGCTATGGCATGTAATCTCTCTAGCGCAATGCTAATCTAGTTTTTAAGATTAAGCATTTCGCTTACACAATAAAAGCTACGCTTCAATCGGTCTTGCATCGATCGGAGCGTAGCTTTTTCGTAACATACATCCGCTGCGTCAAAGTATGTGGAAGCGCAAATATTTGAAAGCGGAAGATTAGGTGAAAAGTTTCCGTGAAATGATGAGTAAGAACTGCTCGAAAAAACGTAACTTTGCAAAAACGTAAGGGAGTCGCTCCCAAAATCTCACACCTATCAATTAATTATGAAAAAGATATTGCTTCTTGGTTCAGGCGAACTAGGTAAGGAATTTACCATTGCCGCACAACGTTTAGGTCAACACGTCATTGCTTGCGATGCTTATGCTGGTGCACCAGCTATGCAAGTGGCCGACGAATGTGAAGTCTTCTCCATGCTCGATGGCGAGGCTTTAGAATGTGCCGTTGAAAAGCACCATCCCGACCTCATTGTGCCCGAGATTGAAGCAATTCGCACTGAGCGACTCTATCATTTTGAGCAAGAAGGCATTCAAGTTGTGCCCTCAGCTCGTGCCGTAAACATCACGATGAATCGCAAAGCCATTCGCGACTTGGCGGCTAAGGAACTCGGACTGAAAACGGCAAAGTATTTCTACGCCACTTCATTCGACGAGTTGAAGGCTCATTCCGAAGAAATAGGTTTCCCTTGTGTCGTGAAGCCCTTGATGTCCTCCTCAGGTAAAGGACAATCGTTGGTTCGTTCGGACGAAGATTTGCAGCACGCTTGGGAATACGCCATGGAAGGAAGCCGCGGCGACATTCAAGAAGTTATTATTGAGGAATTTATCCACTTCGATAGCGAAATCACCTTGCTTACTGTTACGCAGAAGAATGGTCCCACGTTATTCTGTCCGCCCATTGGCCACGTGCAGAAAGGTGGCGACTATCGCGAAAGTTTCCAACCCGCCCACATCGCTCCCGAACATTTGGCCGAGGCCGAACGTATGGCTGAGAAAGTCACTGCTGCACTCACAGGCGCAGGTATTTGGGGCGTAGAGTTCTTCTTAAGTCACAAAGATGGTGTTTACTTCTCCGAACTCTCGCCACGTCCGCACGACACGGGTATGGTTACGCTAGCTGGAACGCAGAATTTCAATGAATTCGAACTTCATCTTCGTGCAGTGTTGGGCTTGCCCATTCCTTGCATCAAGCAAATGCGCATTGGCGCAAGTGCAGTCATTCTTTCGGGTATAGAAAAGAGCGAGCAACCTCAATACAAAGGTCTAGAACAAACTTGCGAGGAAGATGCTGATATCCGCATTTTCGGAAAACCCACCGCACGTAAAAATCGCCGCATGGGCGTAGTGGTGTGCAACGCACCGCTCGATGCCAACCTCGATGAACTGCGTGACAAAGCCAAACGCTTGGCTAGCTACGTAGAGGTTTACTAACGATACCGACCGCACATTCATTTTCATACACGACTATTGTGTGAACTAAGTAGGTGATCAAAATTATTTTTATGTTTGAAGTGCTTTATCGGGATGCAGTTGCTTGTCTTATTTGAGGGAGCAATGCGGGCATTGTGACCGAAAATAAGGCAAGC
>CAVKKI010000291.1:0-2458 GCA_963656725.1 Oribacterium sp.
TTCTTCAAGATGTAAGCAGTGGCGTCAGAGGCAATAGCAACGGGAGTGAGTGTACCGCTCAAACCGCTCTCATCGGCAGCCACAGTGTTGTCGGCAGCGATGGGGAAGTTGTAGGTGCCACCATCGGCCACGAGAATAACGGGTTGCTTAGCGGGGATGACGCTCGAAATTTCAGTAAGTGTGATTTCATTTTCGCCATTGGCGCCCTTGTAAGCTTTCACGCCTTCGGGGATAGTTACGGCGAAGGGAAGGTTGAGCGTGGCGTAGCCTACTGAAGAGATGACAACGGGAAGTTCGGTAACGGCCTTGATGAAGAAGTTGTTGCCCGAACCGTCGTTGCCGACATTCCAAGCCACAACATCATTGTCTTCGGCACGAGTTGAAATCAAGCAGTAAGAACCCGTAGAATTCACGTCTTTCAAAGAAACGGCATGATCAACATCAACGGCTTGCTTGCCATAGCTGTAAGTACCCTTATCTTCGCTATCGGCTGCCACGGTGCGGAGGTGATAAGTGAGGTCGCCCGTCTTGCTGAGATACAAGCCCGAGTTAGCGGCCTTGAGGTTGTATTGACCGTCAGTGCCGGTCTTTTCAAACTGCCACAAAGCGGGAACGAGGTTGGCGGGAGTGTCAACGTGCTGAAGGGCATAGTTATCGCCCGTGTAGCTATTAGCTTCGTACGATTCTACCAACTTCTGGCCCACATTCGAAGCGGTGTTGCAACGTGCCACTTCAATGGTGTAGTAAGCGCCTTCTTCGGGAGTTACGGTTGAAGCGTTCGCAATGGCCGTTTCCAAAGCCTTGTAAGCAGTGACGTAGTTGTCGGCAGTGGCGCTCTCTAAATTGGTCTTTGCAGTGGTGACAGCGTCAGAAACAATGATGTCGCCAAGGTTGCCTTCGCCAATAGTGGCATTGAGAGTGGATGTCCAAGAGGTGAGATAGCTGTTCAAATCGGTGATGAGCGAGAACTGAGAAGCGTCTGCACCATTTGCCCAACGAACTACACCATCCCAGTTAACCATGTGAAGGGCGGCAAGAGCAACATTGCTATAGGTGAGGTCAACAAAAGACACATAGTCGCCACTACCACTCTTGATGGCTGTGAAACCTTGCGCACTTGCCTCATCCACCATTGCATATTCAATATTGTTCTCACCAGGATTAGCACCAATCCACTTGTCGGTGTATTCATTATAGAATTTCACCGTACCATCATCTTGCTTCTTGAGTGTCCAAAGGTAGACAGGTGAAGAAGTAACGCCCGTGCCAGAACCTACCCAAGAACCAGTGCCTTTCTTACCTGAGGTTTTAACATACACGTATCTAGTGGTGTGTTGCTTATTGCCAATAACCACCTTTTGGTTGTCGGTAATGAAGCTGCTGCGACCGGTCAAGAAAGTGTTATAGGCAGTTTTTAATTCATCGGTCGTCCAAGTGGTGATGTCATTTTCTGCAGCAGTCTTTTGAGCGTCGTAAGTGGTTTTGAATGTAGTGTAGCATTCTTCCGTACTACTTGCATTAGAATAGGCTGTAAATGCTCTTTGAATTGCAGCGAGGTTGTCGTCTGAATAAAGAGACAACATCTTTTTGATTACAGACTGAGCCGTTTCGGAAAGGTCGCCGGCTTCGGTGAAACTGAAGCGATTGCCGTCGTCAAGAGTTTTCCAACTATTAATAAAAATATTTCTATCGTTATCAATATTGAACCAATTGCCATCGCTCGCTTGTAAATAGAAGGGGTAGCTTTCATTGCTTGATGCATTAATAGAAAAAGTGCCATTACCAGAAAACACACTAGCCCAAGATTTGTCAATGCCCAAGAAGCGGTTCTTGCTCACCGAGAAAATGTAATAACTTGTGGCGTCATCGCTCGGCTTAACAAGAGCAAATTGCTGCGATTCAAGCGATTTGTCGGCAGTTGCAACTGCGGTTATAGCGTTGTCACCAGCCTGCAGCGTGCCACGTGCCGTGGTCAGCACATAAGCCTTCGACGAACTCAAGTTGCTGAGGTCGGTAACCACGTCACCTACCGCAGCATTTGCCGTGGTACTGAACAGAGCCGAGCACACAAGGGCAAGGAGATAAGTAAATTTTTTCATTCGTAGATTTGTTTATTATTGTGATTAAATTAATGAATGAGCGTTTCGAACGGTTGCGAAAGGGTATTGGGTAGTTCTGTGTCAACCAATAGTTTAAACTTTTCCCCCTCCACAAAGCACAACAAGGTAAATGCTTTTCTTAATTCGCCGCAAATATATACACAATAAGTTAATCTTGCAAACGGGGGGGGGTAATTTTTGTTAACGGGCGATTAAAAGGCTCTTTTTCTACTAAAAGTTGTCATAAAGTGGAATTTTAATAGGCAATTTGCACGGATTTTACATTTAAGTAAAAAAAAGGGGGGGGGCGGGCTGAAAGCCCAATGCATGCACCTAGCCCAGGGCAAGCGAAGCGGCGC
>CAVKKI010000292.1:0-2454 GCA_963656725.1 Oribacterium sp.
ATGTCTTGAATAGAAACCATTTCATTTGCAAAATTCGGAAATATTTCGGCAATATTTCATGTTAACTCACACTAATTCTTGTAGAACCCATATTTATATGATTCCTCCCTTGTATTTCTATCTCTCTAGATGGATAATAGGGTAGGGCTTTCCGTCGGCGTCTACTTCGTTCCTCCCTATCGCATGAAAACCTCGTTTGATGTAGAATTGATATGCCTCCGTGTTCTGTTCATTTACGTCTATCTTGCGGATGTGTTTTTTTTCGAAGGCGAAGGTGAGTAAGGATGAGCCGTAGCCTTTGCCCTTCTCTGACGGAAGCACGAAGAGCATCTCCACCATATCCTTGCTTAATCCCATAAATGCAACTACGTTGGGATTTTTGATGATGTACAAATCGACTGTATCGAAATAGATGTCTCTTATGCGAGGGCGATAATACTCCAGGTTTTCTTCTGATAAGAAGTGATGCGAACTCCTTACAGATTTTTCCCACACACCTATCAGTTCATCTTTCAAAACTTCCGTCAGAAGTTCTATCTTTTCTATCCTCATTTTATATTGGCATTGGAGTTTGTGCCATTTTGTTGATCAACCAAACGGCAAGAACAATTTGCAGAATGAATATCACAGGCACACCATATTTGAATTTCTTGTGCATCGTTTTGTGATGCCAAACTTTCATGCCGCACCATGCCCCAACACTTCCGCCAATAGCGGAGAGTAAAAGGAGCGTAGCTTCGAAGATGCGCCACTTGCCGCGTCGGGCCTTGAACTTGTCGATGCCGTAGACGAAGAACGTTACCACATTGATGACGAGGAGGTAGATGAAGATTGCTTGCTGCATTGCTATGTCCTATTGTGATTGCGTTGCTTTTACTGCCTTCTTAGATTTTATTTTCCGCAAAATATTTCCAGAGTGGCGCAGCCATCAGGCTTTGCCATATTTCTCCTCTGTGGAGCATTTCCAACACCTCGTCACGATTGAAAATCCTAACTTTGATGTCCTCGCCAATGTCTAGGTGTTGATCGCCGATGGGCTCAACGCCTGTTGCAAGAAAACAATGCGTGAGGTTGGTATGCGAACTGGCATTGGCGGAAATCGTCATCCAGGGCATCCATTCGCCTCCACCAAATCCCGTTTCTTCGAGTAATTCCCGCTTGGCTGCTGCCATGGGTTCTTCTCCTTCTTCCACCACTCCAGCGCAGAGTTCGTTCACAGTTTTGCCAATGCCGTGACGATATTGGCGGACGAAGACGAACTGCCCCTCTTTTGTAATGGCTATCGTGTTTACCCAATCGGGATATTCCAGTATGTAATATTCGTCGATAATGACTCCTGTGGGCAGTTGCACCTTGTCAACCCTGGCAGTGAGCCATGGCTTTTTGAACAAATACTTGCTGTCTAAGGTTTCCCAATCCATATTTATATCGTCTTCTTTCATCTTTATTTGAACCAATTTTTTGTTTTTAGTTGACAAACTCTTGTATCTTGATGCTTATGTCAAAGGATGGTCTTTGTGTAGCCAGCAGCCTTCTTCATGCGAGTGGATGATGCCGATGGCTTGCAGAAACGAATAGACAATGGTTGTGCCGACGAATTTCATGCCTCGTCTCTTCAGTTCCTTGGATATGGCATCGGACAGAGCTGACGAAGTTTTTTTCCATTCATAGATGACCATTCCGTCGGTAAAACTCCAAATGAATTTATCGAACGAGCCGAATTCAGCTTGAATATCCTTAAACGCCTTGGCGTTGCTGACAGCAGCGGCAATTTTCAATTTGTTTCTAACGATGTTTTCATCACGGTGCAATGTCTCCATCTTGTCAGCATCATATTTTGCCACAGCCCGATAATCAAAATCATCAAATGCCTGACGGAAAGCCTCACGTTTGTTGAGAATGCATTCCCACGACAAACCCGCTTGGAAACATTCGAGAATGAGCATCTCGAACAACTTGCGGTCGTCATGCACTGCTACACCCCATTCCTTGTCGTGATAGGCCACGTACAGAGGATTGTTTAGATTGCACCAATGGCAACGTGGCTTAGTGTCTATGGCGGTTTTAGCTGTCTGCATCTTTTCCAAAATCTTTATTCACTTATTACGAAAGAACTTCCCGTTTTTTAGACAAACTTTGATGTTTATAGCCAAGATAGCTTGCGAGTTATCTAAAGCTTTCTCTTGTTTTGGCTTTACAAAGTTCATAAATTTTCTCTATCAATGCAAATCCACAGCCGATTATTAGGCTCGTTCTTTTCCGGCTCTTTCGTTTATAGCCCACTTCTAGAAATTAATATGACATTTTTGTGTTAATGAAAAGTCGAAATAATCAAGTGATAGTAAACCTTTCTTACATCGTAAAGTTAGTTAGTAAGACATAAAACCTAATGTAAGGGAAGGAAGTTAGTAAATAAGTAAGTAAGAACGGTGTAAAGTTATTTCAGTCATAGTC
>CAVKKI010000293.1:0-2449 GCA_963656725.1 Oribacterium sp.
GCCTTCGACGTGGTAATTAACGAAGGAGAGATTAAGTGGGACACCTTCCGCTCTAGTGGCGCTGGTGGACAGAACGTCAACAAAGTGGAATCGGGTGTGCGTCTTCGCTACAATTGGAAAAACCCCAACACGGGCGAAGTGGAGGAAATTTTGATTGAGTGTACCGAAACGCGCGACCAACCGAAGAATAAAGAACGCGCCTTGGCACGCTTGCGCACCTTCATCTACGACAAAGAGCACCAAAAATATGTTGACGACATTGCCAATCGCCGCAAAACGCTCGTCTCCACGGGCGACCGCTCTGCCAAGATTCGCACCTACAACTATCCGCAAGGCCGCATCACCGACCACCGCATCAACTACACCATCTACAATCTGCAAGCGTTTATGGATGGCGACATTCAAGACTGCATCGACCACCTCATTGTTGCCGAGAATGCCGAACGTTTGAAAGAGGCCGAGATGTAGGCTCTCCTCCCCTCACACAAGGAAATGTTGGCCAACCGCCAGAAGCGAAGCCTTCTCGCTTAGCCAACATTTCCTTTTCTATTTTTCCAAAATTCCCTCTCATCAATCCGCAAAGATGTCTACGAAAGTTCTTCTATTATCCCTTTTCTCGTTCTTGCTGTTCACCGCATGCCAACACAAAAAAAGCGAGCAGCCCACGGTGAACGGAGCGTTTGCCAAAGCCAAGAAGAGCGTAGAGGGCGAAAACCTGAGCCGCATTGTCGACTCGGGCGAACTCATTGTGGGCACCATCAGCGGCCCCGACACCTACTTCGACTATCAAGGCCGAGGCATGGGTTTGCAATATGCCCTGGCCGAGGACTTTGCCAGCACCCTTGGGGTGGGTGTGCGCGTGGTGTTGGCCAACGACAGCACGGAATTGGTGGAACAACTGAAACACGGCGACATCGACCTCATTGCCTATCCGCTCTCTACCGATTTTTGTCAGAAAGAAGGGGTGGAAGCAGCTGGCGCGCACAACGATAAGAAGCGCACCTCGTGGGCCATCTTGACTAAAAACGACGACTTAGCCGATGCTTTGAACGATTGGTATGGCGAGGGAGTAGAACTGAAAGCGCAGAAAACGGAGAACACTTGGATTAAGAACCGCACCGTGGTGCGCAGAAAAGTGCATGCCCCCTTCATCTCGCGCGAAAAAGGCATCATCTCCACTTACGACGAATATTTCAAAGAGGCATCCCGACACACTGGGTGGGACTGGCGTTTGATTGCCGCCCAATGCTATCAAGAGTCGGGCTTCGACCCCAACGCCGCGTCGTGGGCGGGTGCTTGTGGCCTAATGCAAATCATGCCCGCCACGGCTCAACAGTTTGGTTTGCCGCAAGACAAACGTTTCTCGCCCACCGACAACATCGCCACTGCGGCTCGCATCATTCGCTACCTGCAAGGCCAGTTTTCCTCTATTGCCGACCCTCAAGAGCGCGCCAAATTCGTGCTAGCCTCCTACAACGGTGGCCTTGGCCACATTCGCGATGCACAAGCCCTTACCCGCAAATATGGCGGCAATCCACAAAACTGGAACGACGTGAGCACCTACGTGCGTGGCCTTAGCACAGCCAAATACTATCGCGACCCCGTGGTGAAACACGGCTATATGATTGGCTCTGAAACCTACGGCTACGTGCTAAGCATTATGGACCGTTGGCAACAGTATGGCGGAAGTGTGCGAAACCTCACCTCCCCCGGCCAAGGTCCCTCTTCGCCATCAAGTTCGTCCACAGAGCGTGCACCACACAAAAAAAATCGCTTTAGTAAAGAGCAGCATATTCTTTCGGCTGAGGAGATGGAGCAACGAATGCGACAAGAGAACCAATAAGACATGTCAATTTTAGATTAACACCTACAACATTATGACAATAGTAAGTGTAAGAAAAGTAAAAATGGCTATAAAGTCAAAAAGAAAAGGGAAATCGGGAGAAGGCATAGTCTTTTTTATTTAAGGGCGGGCTGAAAGCCCGCCTTTTAATGAAAAAGCCGTAGGGAGGAGCAAGAATTATCACCTATAATTTCATCACAAAAGAGCAAGAAGGGGAAATAATATTGGTGCTTGTCTACGATAAAGAAGAAGCATCATCCGTAAAAATCGGTGTTATCAAACAAATTCTCAAAGAAGAAGGTTATCTTTAGAACCACTTATTTTTACCCCGCTTAAATAGGCACCATCTACCATTTCACATCATTTCGCGGCCTAAAACGACAAAATGTAAGAGCTAAAAACAAGAAATATTGCTTTTTGTTGCATTTTCTTCCTTATAAAAGCATATTGTTACAATTTTTATTCCTACATTTGCAGTGTGATAACCAAATAACACATCAAACTTGACATTAGTCAAACAACACAAAAAGCCCTAAACCCTAAAGACAGAAAGAACCATGTGTGGCATAGTTTCCATATTCAACATTAAAGAGCAAGCCCCAGAGC
>CAVKKI010000294.1:0-2437 GCA_963656725.1 Oribacterium sp.
CTATTCACATGAGGTAATTTTAAAAAGACCTTATTCCACCCCTCCTTTAAATGGAGAGCAACGGGCTGACGGGCTGTAAGATTCTCATTAGTTAAACCTAAAGTGGAATGGTCTTGCGGAATATCCATATCTGTTTGCTCCCAAGCAGGAGCTGGTATTTCATCCCCATTAAGCCACACCTGTGAGCCACGACGATCCCAAGCCCCCGATTTAGGAGCATACTCATTACCCGAACGAGAATAGGTGTAAAATTCTATTTGTGCCCCACAATCTTGCTCCTTGGGCGAATAGACGTAAGTCCAAGCATAAACCGTTTGATTGGTGGTAGGTGATGGTAAGAACGAAGGCACGGTAGGATGCCAAATATGACGTAAATAAATACCTGCTCCCGTGGCTAATTTAGAACGATAGGTTACATTATTATAGGTATACTTCGTAGGAAGGATTTCGCTATTTTCTTGCTCTGGTGGGAACACGGCCGAAGCCGACCCTGCATTAGGAAATGGCTCAGTTATGCGCCAACGCACGTTGGTTTGTTTTACGTATGGAATAGTGACGTTTTTTAAAGAATGTGACTTATGAAACAAGAACCGACGCTCAAAATCAACAAACTCTTCATATTCTTCTCCGCTATTGGGCAAAGTTGTTCCCCCTGATTCGATATACTGTTTGCCACCTCCTATCCAAGTACGCTCTGCAGTTGCCAGCACATTAGCATACTGATTGTTTTGAGCAATAATATCATTCTCGGTGGGTAGTTTTGTGTCATTCCATGCTGCAGAGATAGATCCAGCTATTTCCGCATTTCCCTTATCAACATAATAAATATTGCTTTTGTAGATACCTACAAGATCGGCATAGACATCGAAATGATTGATGTAATTATACCGGCAATCAATATTGGGCATTCCACTTATTTTTTTGCCGGCTGTGCTCCACATTTGAGTCATATCGGCCATTGCAGATGTTACACTTTTATTTTGCAAGGGATTCCAAACAACAACCTTCCTTCCCAATGTGGTGCGCACGTAGCTAGCCATTTCTTCCAAGAAACCGTCTTGCAGAGCCACTTCATCGCCTCCAATATGGATATAGGGAGCCAAAGGAAATGTAGTAGCCACTTCGTCAAGAATATGTTTTAAAGCTATCCGTCCTTGTGAACTTTGCATGTCATAACCTAGGGCTGTGGTAAAAACAGCGCTATGTCCTGGCATATCAATTTCAGGAATGATCATTACGCCTCGTTCGGCTGCATACTCTTCAAGTTCGCGACATTGCTTCTGGGTGTAATATTGGCCAGCATAACGCGTCATGTTTTTACTTTCAGTCAAGGCGGGATATTGCTTCACTTCGAAACGCCAAGCCAATTTCTCCGTTAAATGCCAATGAAACACATTTATTTTGAAACGGGAATAAAGGTCAATTTCTTTCTTTAGCTCATCGATTGAGAGAAAGGATCGCCCCACATCTTGCATCCAACCTCTAAGTTTAAAAGCTGGATAATCTGTAAGACTGAGCGCCTCTAATTGTGCCTGCTCATTCTGTTCATCATAACCCTCAGCAAGTTGCATGAGTGTTTGGGCTGCTCGTGTCACGCCCATTTGTGTTACTGCTTTTATCTCCACCTCATTAGCCTTAATTACTAGAGAATAAGCTTCACAAGGAAAAGAAGGCAACTCATAATCAAAAGAATTGGGAAGATCTGAAACGATTTTCACCGTAATCTTCGCCTCAGCTTCTTCGTTGATAACACAGTATGTTTCATCCAAAAAACGCAGAAGTGTTGGGTTATTAGTTGAATCTGAGAGACATACGGCTCTGTTTAAAGCAAAAGGTTTATCATCTTCAAGCACAACCACAGAGTGAGGTTTGGGAAGCAAATCTTTAATCTTTGTCAAACCTGGTAGAGGATATTGAGACAACAATAAGGCGAAAATGGGAATAAACTTTTTCATAGACAGATTCATTAATAAAACCTCGCACACGAGTCGTTCTTTTCAAGTGGCTGAAAACTCAATGTAACATAACTCGATGCTGAAAAAAGGATTGTTGCTGCAAATATACAATTTAAGATGTTTGCCTCAAAGGATTATCGTTTTCTTTATTTTTCATCCCCACGGTCCTTTTGCTTATAGGCTCCCTCAGAAATAAGCACAACATTCTTGTGTTAATGAAAAGTCAAGACAATCAAGTGATAGTCAAGCTTAACAAAAGAGCCGTGCCCAAACCCTATAATATATTATCGGAGAGAAAAAATAAAAAAGCTTGAAACTACAAACAAGTTTCAAGCTAATAGCTGAATGGAGCCGAAAGCGGGACTCGAACCCGCGACCTATTCATTACGAATGAATTGCTCTACCAACTGAGCCATTTCGGCTAAAAATTTGAGCCTCTTGTCGGATTCGAACCAACGACCCCGAGATTACAAATCACGTGC
>CAVKKI010000295.1:0-2412 GCA_963656725.1 Oribacterium sp.
TGTCCGTACTTGCCAAAGATCTCTTTCTTCTTTTCAGAATCTAAGTACATTGTGTGTAATTGAAAAATAATTAAGTGTGTTATCGGGGCCACACACGCTGAAGCGGGAGGCTTCTCATGCGTAGCGGCTGCAAAGGTAGCAACTTTTATCTGCTCGGCCAATAGTTTTCGAAAAAAATCTCTGCAAAATGTGTTGATATAGCGTGATTTATGTTCTGAAACGCCTTTTTTCACGCTTATTTCACCTTAGCTGCCGCCGCGGTCTGCCTTTTTTGCATTATATTTGCCCACACATTATTTATTATTGCCGCTTTGGCAAAAACTTAAACGATTGAATTTTATGAGCAAAACCATCAACATACGTTGCCGCAACACGGGGCGCACTCACAAAGTGCCCGCGGGGTTTAACCTGGAAGAGGTTTATGAGATGCTCGACCTGCAAATGCCCTACGGCTCAACGAGCGCAAAGGTGAACAATAAGGTGGAGGGCCTTCACTACACGCTCTACACCGACAAGGATGTGGAGTTTCTCGACATCACCTCGCCTTCGGGCCTTCGCACCTACACGCGCTCGCTTTTCTTCGTGCTTTATAAAGCCGTGCGCGATGTGTATGGCACCACCGCGCGCCTACGCATCGACACGCCCGTGTCTAACGGCTACTACTGCCGCCTCGCCCTACCCTCATCGCAACCTGTGACCGAGGAGGTGGTGACCCACCTAAAGCGACGC
This sequence comes from Oribacterium sp., assembly GCA_963656725.1. Taxonomy (GTDB): domain Bacteria; phylum Bacteroidota; class Bacteroidia; order Bacteroidales; family Bacteroidaceae; genus Alloprevotella. Next base: position 730 of record CAVKKI010000295.1, read on the forward strand.
ATGGAGCAGATTGTGAAAGACGACCTGCCCTTTCACCGCGTGACCTGCCCCACCGACCAAGCCATCGCCTTGTTCCGCCAGGCGGGCTTGGAAAGCAAAGCAAAACTGCTAGAAGGTTTGGGAAAACTCTACACCACCTACTACACGCTCGACGACACCATCGACTATTTCTATGGCTCGCTACTCATTCACACCTCGCAAATTCATCTGTTCGACCTTCAGCTTTATGCCGAGGGCATTTTGCTTCGCATTCCCTCGTCGGAGCATCCCAACGAGTTGCGCCCCTTCACGCAGCAGCCTAAAATGTTTGAGGTGTTCAACGAGCAGCACCGCTGGAACGGCATTCTCGGTGTGAGCACCATTGGCGAGTTTAACGCGGCTTGCAAAGCGGGCTTCACCAACGACCTCATCAACGTGAGCGAGGCCTTGCAAGAGAAAAAGATTTCGCGCCTGGCCGACCGCATTGCCGGCAACCCCAAGCTGCGCGTCATTCTCATTGCCGGCCCCTCGTCGAGCGGCAAAACCACCTTTAGTAAGCGCCTCAGCGTGCAGCTCATGGCGTGTGGAGTGAAGCCCGTGTCCATCTCGACCGACGACTATTTTGTGGACCGTGTGAACACGCCGCGCGACGCCAACGGCAACTACGATTTTGAGCACATTGAGGCCATGAACATCCCCTTGCTCACCCGCCACATCAACGCTCTCATCGAGGGCGAGGAGGTGGAAACACCGCGCTACGATTTCCTCACGGGCAAGAGCGTGCCTAGCGGCCACCGCTACAAGTTGCAGCCCGACGACATTCTCGTGCTCGAGGGCATTCACGCGCTCAACCCGCGCCTCACCGAGGGGGTGAACGAGGAGTGTAAGTTTAAAATCTACGCTTCGGCTCTCACCACCATCCTTCTCGACGACCACAACTACATTCCCACCACCGACAACCGCCTGCTGCGTCGCATTGTGCGCGACCACAGCTACCGCGGCCGCTCGGCTCAAGAAACCATTGCGCAATGGCCTTCGGTGCGCCGGGGCGAGGAGCGCTGGATATTCCCCTTCCAGGAAAACGCCGACGAAATGGTCAACACGGCCTTGCTTTTCGAGCTAGCGGCCTTGCGCAATCAGGCCCTGCCCTTGCTTGAAGAGGTGCCCGAGTCGGCCGCAGAGTATTCCGAGGCCTACCGCCTACGCAAGTTCCTCACCTACATTCACCCCATCTCCATCACCGGCCTTCCCCCCACCTCACTGCTTCGAGAATTTTTGGGCGGCAGCACGTTTAAGTATTAGGAGGAAAGCATAGCGATTGAGCGAAAACCGAGCCCGTCAGTGGGGGCGACGCGGCCCGCGTCGGCGCAAGAAGCGGCGCAAGAGGCTAAGTGAAGAAGAATGCTATTCTTCACTCGGCTTCTTGCGCCGCTTGCATGTGTGTTCACTGTTATGAGAGATGAAGCCTAATTATTTCACTATCACCTTCTTACCATTTAAAAACTTTTTAAGGCAAAAGTTAATTCAGTCATACTAATAGTCACACCTTTCTTACATTGTAAAGTTAGTTAGCAAAACACACAACCCATGTGTAAAGAAGGTTAGTAAAGATGCAAGATAGCCATAAAGTGATTTCAGTCATAGTCATAATCACCGTACACCGACCGTTGTACGAGCGTACACCGACCGTTGTACGAGCGTACA
>CAVKKI010000296.1:0-2378 GCA_963656725.1 Oribacterium sp.
TTTTCGTTAGCGATTTAACCCAGGGCGCCGCTTCGCTTGCCCTGGGCTAGGTGCAAACATTGGGCTTTCAGCCCGCCATTAAAAGTAGAGCCGTGTAAGAAGAAAGGTTGTCTTTGTTGTATCTGTTGTTGTTTATTCAATAAAACAGGGCCATTAAGTAGGTCGCAAAAAATATTAAATTTCCACTTAGACAGATAATTTAGAGTTTTCCACCCCGCAATAAATTGCAGCGTGGAAAACTTTATTTTATTCCCCCGCATTTTCACTCCAATCTTTCCCAATCTCCTAAAAAGCACCACGAAAAGCACAAAAATTAACCCTATTAACACATTTTACCCCCCCCGAAAACTTTGTTTGTAAAAACTCACTATATTTGCCCACGGATAAAGCCACAATGCAACGTGCTGATGACAAACTGATGAAAAATTGAAGAGAAGAACCATTGTGCGACCTAATCACACTCAAAAACCACAGGTAGCCAAGCTGCCACGCCTGAACAACATTACAAACTACATAACACGCAAAACACATGAAAAAAATCTCTACTCTCGTCATGACCCTCCTAGCCCTAGGAAGCGTCACATCAGCTTGGGCTGATGCCATCACAACAGACAAGTTGCCATCGGGGTATTATAAAATCACCAGTGCCGCCACCGACCGCACAAAAACGCATTTGTTTAACAACTACTTTCTCGAATCGAACACGGCTCATGCCACCTTGCTGAGTGTCGACGATGCGGAGACCAATAACTATTATTGGAAAATAACCAACGACGGCACAAGCTCCACCATTGGCATTGTGAATGGCGAAGGCACACCTATCATACGCGAAAACGGCAACAAAGGGGCGTATAACTACAAAACTCACACCACGCTGACTCCCAACACCACGTCAACCATCAGCACCATCCCCACCGCCATCTATTTCACCGAGGGGCTTTTCAACCCTGGCAACACCGACTCAAATCACCAATACGGCGACTACACAGCGTTGGCCTACTGGAACAACTCTAGTTCACAAATCGCTTCAAAATGGAATTTGCAACAAGTTGACGTAACAAGCAAAAACGTCTACTCCGTCACCATCACAGGCCAATCTGAAGGCTACGTCACCCGCACCTCCACCAGCGAAAACGCCTTCAATTCGGGTTTCTTCATCACCGACGGCGCAATTTCCGAAAGCGACCTCACGGCAGCAAGCATAACCGACTACGATGCCAGCATCAGCGTAGATGCCACCAACAAGACCATCACCGTGGCCTACAAAGCAACCAAGACCTTGCTCGACCAAGCAGTCACTTCGGCCAAGGAAGTGCTCAGCCTCCGAGGCATTGGCTACCCCACCACCTCATCGAGCGCATACACCACGCTGCAAGCTGCCATCACCACGGCCGAAGCCGTAACCTCCGACTACGACAGTGCTATCTCCACGCTGCAAGCTGCAGTCACTGCCTATAAGAAAACAACCACCGGCCTGCAAATGCCCGAAGATGGCAAGGTGTATCGCATCTATGCTCTGTGGGCCAACGGCACAAAGGTGTATGCCGTGAACGATGGCAAAATTGCCACCACAAAATACTACACCTCGGGAAGCACCTCCACCCGCACCGACAACACCGACCTTTGGGTGATGCAAAAGGTGGGCGACTACTACACCATTGCCAGCGCCACCGCCGACAGAGTGTTTACCTACCTGCAAAGCGGCAGTTCTAGCAACACAGCCTCAACCACCATTTACGTAGCCTCAAGAAAAGTCATCAACTTCGGGGCGCTCAACCTTAACCCAGGCAACAACAGCGTAAACATCGTGATGAAAAGCGATGGCGGCTACCTCGACCAATACTCGAACGGTAGCTCAAACAGCGGCAATTGGTGCTCGGAATGGTACTTTGAAGAGGTGACCGACTTTGCCGGACAGAGCGTGAACTTCACCGCCAGCAACGATGGCAAAAACTACGCCACACTCAACCTGCCCTACGCCACCACCCTACCCTCTGGCGTAACGGCCTACAAGAAGGGCGAGGTGACCGACACGGAAGTGAACCTCACCGAGTATAAAACGGCTGGCGAAGTGCTGCCTGCCAACACCCCCGTGCTGCTCACGTCTGACACCGAAGGCGCGCAAACCTTCGCCCCCGCAGCCTATGCCGCAGCCGAAAACACGGGTTTCGAAGGCACCTTGGGCGCAACGGCCGTAACCGCTAGCGGAGCCTACATTTTGGCCAAAGCCGCCGACGAAGTGAAATTCTATTTGCTCGACAGCGACAACAACACCGTCAACGCCAACAAGGCCTACCTCGTCATCTCTAGCGCCAACGCGCAAGCGCTCAACTTCAACTTTGGCGGCACGCCCACTGGCATCAGCAACGCTACTAGCG
>CAVKKI010000297.1:0-2359 GCA_963656725.1 Oribacterium sp.
CCGAAACCAAAAACAGGGGATTTTAAGCTTTAATTCTGGGGGTGGGAAACTTTAGTTACTAACAATACACATTGATTCCCCTAGTTGTTTTCCAACCATTTATCTGTTTTATTTTGCTCTACAAGGATCATATTTATCTGATTTAGTGGCTTCATATTGACAGTTTAAACTTCAGCGCAAAGTTATATAATTAAACCGAGAATTTGGAATTTTTTGCTATTGTCTTTTCACTGGCCACTGCGTCCCTCTATATGCCTAAAAAACGCGTTTCTATACCTCATTATATAGAAAACGACACATTCAATGTGTTTGGGATGCAGGCGTCGCAACGGAAGACAATATGCAGAAGATAGACGAAAAAATCCGCCACGTTTCCCCCGTTGGGGAACGCAGCGGACAGATCAACCAAAATAACATTATATAGTTTAGTCAAGTCTCATTTTTCACGATGGAAATGGAGCGCTTTTTGAGCCACGCCATTCCATTGAAGCGGCATTAGGGAGGAATGAGGCCCTAAAGCGCACAGGGGTAGAAGGCTTTCGTGTTTTGCTTTTTGGAAATGCGGTTATTATTTTTCAGGTTACAAGGTTGGGTGCAGTGAGGGCAGCATTTTCTCTGGGTTGGGTGTTGACAAATTTTCATGGTGACACCCTTTCATTCGTGTGTATTTGAAAAAATGCTTCCCTCCGCTTTCTATTTGTGTGTGTTCGTATTAGTTCTTCTTGTAAGCATCTTCATGCACGCCGGCTACGGCACGGCCGCTAGGGTCGTTCACGTTTTTGAAGGAGGCATCCCATGCCAAGGCTTCGGCTGTGGAGCAGGCTACGCTAGGCACACTGGGTACGCTACGGGCTGCGCTCTCGCTGGGGAAGTATTCTTCAAAAATGCTGCGGTAGTAGTACTCTTCTTTGTTCATCGGCGTGTTGATGGGGAAGCGTTCGGCTGCGTGAGCCATCTGTTCATCGGTAACGGCAGCAGCGGTCACTTCCTTCAGAGTGTCGATCCAAGAGTAGCCCACTCCGTCGGAGAATTGCTCCTTCTGACGCCATGCCACTTCTTCGGGCAACATATCGGCAAAGGCTTCGCGCACGATTTTCTTCTCAATGGTTGAGCCCGGACACATTTTGGCTTCGGGGTTAAGGCGCATGGCTACGTCGAGAAAATCTTTGTCGAGGAAGGGCACGCGACCTTCAACGCCCCAAGCCGAAAGGCTCTTGTTGGCTCGAAGACAGTCGTAGAGATGGAGTTTGGAAAGTTTGCGCACGGTTTCTTCGTGGAAGGCTTGCGCATTGGGGGCTTTGTGGAAGTAGAGGTAGCCGCCAAACACTTCGTCGGCTCCTTCGCCCGAAAGCACCATCTTAATGCCCATCGACTTAATGACACGGGCTAAGAGATACATAGGGGTAGAGGCGCGCACGGTGGTTACATCGTAGGTTTCGATGAAATAAATCACATCGCGCACAGCGTCGAGGCCCTCTTGAATGGTGTAGTTAATTTCGTGGTGAACGGTGCCGATGTGGTCGGCCACCATTTTGGCTTTTGCCAAGTCGGGGGCTCCCTTCAAGCCTACGGCAAAGGAGTGGAGCTGAGGCCACCAAGCGGCTTGTGTGCTATTGGTTTCCACACGCTTAGCAGCATATTTTTTAGCCACGGCCGAGATGACGGAACTGTCAAGGCCGCCCGAGAGTAACACGCCGTAGGGCACGTCGCTCATAAGCTGACGTTTTACAGCGGCTTCGAGGGCATCGTGCACGTCTTGCACAGAGGCCGTGTTGTTTTTCACATTCTCGTAGCTTTCCCAATCGCGCTTATACCATTTCACCATTTTTCCTTCAGAGCCGCGATAATAGTGGCCGGGAAGGAAGGGTTCGTATTCATCGCAGAAGCCTTCGAGCGCTTTGAGTTCGGAGGCGCAGTAAACGGTGCCGTCTTTGTCGTGACCGATGTAGAGGGGAATTACGCCAATGGGGTCGCGGGCAATGAGAAAGTCGTCATTTGCTTCGTCGTAGAGGGCGAAAGCGAAAATGCCGTTTAAGTCTTCTAAGAAATCGATGCCTTTGTCGCGGTAGAGTGCAAGGATGACTTCGCAGTCGGAGCCTGTTTGAAACTCATATTTTCCGGCATAGGCTTGGCGGATGTCTTGGTGGTTGTAAATCTCACCATTCACGGCCAGCACTTGTTTGTTATCGGGGGCGAAGAGCGGTTGTTTGCCGCTTTGAGGGTCGACAATAGAGAGGCGCTCGTGGCAAAGAATGGCGCTCTTGCCGCAATAAATGCCGTTCCAATCGGGACCGCGATGACGAATTTTCTTACTCATTTCCAAAGCCTTTTTACGCAGCTCTGGGGTTTGCTCTTTAAT
>CAVKKI010000298.1:0-2281 GCA_963656725.1 Oribacterium sp.
AAACCAAAAACAGGGGATTTTAAGCTTTAATTCTGGGGGTGGGAAACTTTAGTTAATTATTTCAAACCATTAAAAACAATGAAGAAAAAACACCACATTCTCTCGTTTGCAACCTTGGCGCTAGCCTTGGGCATGAGTTTTTCCTCATGCAACGACAGTTGCGTTGACACCAATGGCGGCAAGGACAACAACACAGACAGCGAGCAAACCGACAAGGAGTATCAAACACGCCAAGAGCTGCTCTGCCTTTTGGGCATGACGGCCGATGTAGACTCACTGCCCGACAATTGGAACAGCGGTTTCACATCAGAGCCCACCATTGGCCAAGAAGCTAGCGAGGGCGACCCCTACGTGCGCCTCGTGGCAACTAGTTCGGTGGCAGACGCTTGCCGCTACTATCAATTTATGACCTCGCAGAAAAGCGATGGCTCCCTCACCACCGACACCTGGACGCGCGACGGCATAGGCACACTTAAATTCACTGCCGAAAACCAAAGCAACCTCTACGCCACCGTCGACGTCGACGTGAAGCAACTGCCTCACCTCACACAAATTCGATTTGTTCCGGCTTCGGCATTGGGCAACAACGACGCTAGCTATTGGTATTCACCCGGCGACATTATTAAGCAAGAAAATCCCGGCGAAGAACCTACTTATTGGATGTGTGTGCGTCCTTGCATTGAGGGGAGCAAAGGCCGTAGCCACTGGTGCTCGTTCCAACTCAATAGCGTGAATCAGAAAAACCCGAACTTTGCCGAGTTTGAAGGCTCAACCTACGGCAAACTCACCCTGCCCACCAAATTGGCCAAAACACAGGGCGATGCCGCGCGCATGATTCACCTCTATTTCAACGAATTGCTCTTGTTGACCGACCCTACGCGCTACGACGACAACAACCTCACCAGCTTTGGCGAACTAGAACTACAAAACTTCAAAAGCAAAAATCTGCGCGACTTAAAATATATGTGGGATGATTTAGGAATTTGGAGCCTAATAGCCCCCACCATCAATTTTCAAGACAAATTCAATGAGGAGAGCCCAACGGTCTACGTGTTCTACTACGGATATAACCGCAACATCTTTACGAAGAAGAACACAACTTACCTTTTGAATTTAGCATCAATAGATAAAAATAATAAATCCGCTCGCGTTTTTTGCCAAACCTGTGAAGCAGAACAAAAGGTAGTGGCCGAAAAGAACAAGCCAAAAGATTTCAGCACGATTAATGCAAATGGTGGAGTGATCACATTTAGCCCGTCTGGCGAATCCGCAGACGATGTGTTTAATGAAGAAGATAAAAAAAATGTTTATGTGGTGAAACACCGCACAGCTGCTCAGCTTGAGAATCGCTGGCTAAGCGCCGACAACCACCCAGAAAGTAGCATGGCCAACCGTAACACCGACAACCACATCAGCGACGTTTTCGTGCAGAAACAAAAACTTAGTTTGAGCTTCGGCCAGCAAGGCTTCCTTCCCTTCTTTGCTTGCGGCGATGAAGTGGTAACTGAAACGGAAGGAAAAGAAGCGCTCTGCCTATGCGATGCCATTGGACGCAAGCAAGAAGATGATGAAGTTTACAAACACATGGCCCTCTTCTTGGCTAAAAACGGTGAGTCCACCAACTACGTTGTTCTCGACCAGTGCAAATACCTCCTCACCCTTATGATGGACTCATACTTCAAACAAAATAGTGTGAAATGCCTCATTCAACCCGAAGAGCAGAACGACCTCTACGAAAAAACTCTTGACAAACTCAACACCATGCTGAGCAAAATGGGCAACCTTGTGCAACGAGGAAAAGCCACTGATAATAATAACCAGGAATACTACTACGTGTCGGGCGTGTTCAATTCGAAATTAACCAACAATGTTCAAGAAACAAGCGTAAAGCGCAAGTTCACGCTGAAGTGTTATCCCGCCACAAAGGCAGATGCTCAACCTCGTCTTGTGTTTGAAAAGCAAGATGCCACTGATGCCGATGGGTGTGTAAACATAATTACCTATTCTGACACCCGAACTTACACTGAAGATTTCAGCAAGAAGCGCACCTTGATTGCAACGGGCCAGGCTCGCCGCGCCATCAAATCTTCTATTCAAGATGCCTTTAAGAAGCTGACTATAGAATAATAGGGTTTTTAATTGCTCTTTATATATTAAGTCGGTAATCAAAACATTTTTTTTGATTACCGACTTAATAATTGCGGGCTGAAAGCCCAATGTATGCACATAGCCCAGGGCAAGCGAAGCGGCGCCCTGGGTTACAGTTGAGTAGAAAAGTACG
>CAVKKI010000299.1:0-2253 GCA_963656725.1 Oribacterium sp.
GACATTGCATCACCATACCAGCAAATCCACCAAATGGATAGTCATCTACACGACGATGTTTATCAGTGGTATAGTCACGTAGATTATGAATATGGATTTCCACCAGACCTTTTTTTTGAGCCCTAGCAAGGATAGAAGTGTTAACAAAGCCGTCTAACATTTCAGGCAATACGGTGATAATATCTATTCGCATGGATGAGTTGTGCTTTAATTTATGGTGCAAAAATACAAAATTCTTAGCAAAAGTGTGTAATTTTGCATCATTAGGCAACAATGGATAGGCTACTTCTCTACGCAACAGATTGAAAGTAGACATCGACGGGGAATATTATTATTCCTAACGTTGTCAGTTCCCTTCTTTAAAACACATGACAATTTTCTTTTTATGAACGAACAGGAACGTATACTTCAACTTCGAAAGGAATTACATCAGCACAACGTCAACTACTATATTCACAATACTCCCACCATCACCGACCAAGCGTTCGACGAACTCATGAACGAGCTCATGACGCTAGAGGCCAAACACCCAGAAATGGCTGATCCGAATTCCCCTTCCGTGAGAGTAGGCAGTGACTTAACCCACGATTTTGAGCAAGTGCCCCACTCCACCCCGATGCTTTCATTAGGCAATACCTACTCACGCGAGGATGTAGAAGCGTTCTACAACCGAGTGGCTGAGGGATTGAATGGAGAACCATTTGAAATTTGCTGCGAGCAAAAATTCGATGGACTAAGCATTTCGCTCATCTACGAGAACTACAAATTGGTTCGTGCCGTAACCCGTGGCGATGGAGTTGTAGGCGACGACGTTACAATCAACGTTCGTACCATTCGGAGCATTCCCCTAGAATTACAGCCCGAGTGTGGATGCCCCGCTAATTTTGAGATACGCGGCGAGGTGCTCATGCCTTGGATGAGTTTTGAAAAGTTAAATAAAGAACGTGAAGCGCGTGAAGAGCCCCTCTTTGCCAACCCACGAAATGCAGCCTCAGGCACTTTGAAAAGCAAAAGTTCTTCTGTAGTAGCCCACCGTCATCTTGATGCTTATCTATATTACGTATTGGGCAATGAGGTAAACTATCTCACTCATTCGGCTCGATTGGAAGATGCCCGTCGATGGGGATTTAAAGTATCAACGAGTATGAGAATTGCCCACTCGGTAGATGAAATCTTCGACTACATCGACTATTGGGATGAACACCGGCGCGAGCTACCCATCGCCACGGATGGCATCGTACTGAAGGTAAATTCCACTGCACAACAGCAACGTCTAGGCTTCACCGCAAAAAGTCCACGATGGGCAATCGCATACAAGTTTAAGGCAGAAAGAGCATGCACACCACTCTTGGAGGTAACCTATCAAGTGGGACGCACAGGTGCCATCACCCCCGTGGCTAATATGACACCCGTTCTTTTAGCCGGAACCATGGTGAAACGTGCTTCGCTTCATAACGAGGACATCATCAAGCAGCTCGACCTTCATCTTGGCGACTACGTCTACGTGGAGAAGGCAGGCGAAATCATTCCACAAATTGTGGGTGTGAACATAGAAGAGCGTGAAAAGCTCGCAGAAAAGCTCGGTCCCAAGGTGGAATTTATCAAAGCTTGTCCTGAATGTGGTGCCACGCTCATTCGTTACCCAGGCGAGGCTGCCCACTACTGCCCCAACGACACAGTTTGTCCACCACAATTAAAAGGAAAGGTGGAACACTTCATCAGTCGCGACGCCATGAACATAGACTCAATCGGTCCCGAAACCATTGACGATTATTTCGAGAAAGGACTTATCCACAATGCTGCCGATCTCTACGAACTGAAAGTGACTGACCTTTGTGGTGAGGAAGGCAAGCGTCTACGTTCTGCACAAAAAGTTATTAAAGGTATTGAACAAAGCCGTTCCGTTCCATTTGAGCGAGTGCTTTTCGCCCTAGGAATTCGCTTTGTGGGCAAAGTTGCCGCAAAAAACATCGCCCAGCATTTTGGTTCGATGAACAAACTTAAACAAGCCACCATCGACGACCTAATGAAATGCGAAGGGGTGGGCGAAGTAATAGCTTCTAGCGTGCGCACCTTTTTGCACGAGGAACGAAACATTCAGCTCATAGATCGGCTCGCTTTCTACGGACTTCAAATGAAAACAGAGCAAAAGGAGTTGCAATCGGAAATTCTCCTAGGAAAGAGCATTGTTATTAGCGGTACATTCGAACAGCACACACGTGAAGAGTACAAGCAATTAATCGAAGCCAACGG
>CAVKKI010000300.1:0-2243 GCA_963656725.1 Oribacterium sp.
TTTCCTTGACAATGCCGTTTACATTGAGTTTTTCTATGGTTATCCAGTCACCTACTTTCAGCATTTTATTAAGCGAGAGTTGTATGCCTGCCACAAGTCCAAGAATACTATCCTTAAAAACAAGTAAGAGAACAGTGGCTGCAGCTCCTAGTCCTGCTACGGCTTTGAGCGGATCGAAACCGAGCAGTAAGGAAAACGCTATGATAGCACCGATGCAGCAAGTAATCAGTCGTAGAAATTGAATAACCCCCGTGAGGTGATGCTCATCGAGTTGTTCTATCATAGCGGTAGATAGATTTCGAAGAAAACTAGTAATGAGTAGAATGATGCACACGCAAATATAGGCTTGCAGAATGTGTGAAATAACATGGTGTGCGGTGGAGGACGCAGGATTATCGAAGCAGAGGGGAAGCAAGGCGTAGACCATGAACCCAGGGATGATTTGGCTGATGGCGTTTAGTACGGAAGAATTTACAAGAAAATCATCCCATTTTGTTTCGGTTTTCTCTACGAGCTTTAGAATGTTTGGTACGGCTATTCGACGAAGCCCCCATGCTACGAGAGTAAAAATGAGGAAAAGACTGACGATGACAGTAATTTGAGCTATTAGTGAAGTGTACTCGGTGAATAGGTTGAACTGTGAGAGCAAACTTTCTAATAGGTTGCGAGCGTACTTTATCATTGGTAGAGTGGAATTGAAAAAACAAGAAAAGCAAGAACGCTGGTTAACCTCCTTTCGGGTTGGAGATGAGCGAGCGTTCTTGCTTTGGGCGTTTTTCGAGAGTGTATGAGAAATGAAATGGATTGACAGCGCTAGTTGGCTGCGGTGAATTCGTCGAGAAAGCGCACGTCGTTCTCAGAGAAGAGTCGAAGGTCTTTCACTTGATATTTTAGGTTGGTGATGCGTTCCACACCCATACCGAAGGCATAACCCTTATAAATTTTACTATCTATGCCGTTAGCCTCGAGTACGTTGGGGTCAACCATACCGCAACCTAAAATTTCCACCCATCCTGTTTGTTTGCAGAAGGCACAACCTTCACCACCACAGATGTTGCATGAAATGTCCATTTCTGCACTAGGTTCTGTGAAAGGAAAGTAGGAAGGACGTAAACGAATCTTGGTGTCGGGACCAAACATTTCGCGAGCAAAGGTAAGCAACACTTGCTTGAGGTCTGTGAAACTTACATCTTTGTCGATATAGAGACCTTCTACTTGGTGAAAGAAGCAGTGGGCTCGTGCAGAAATGGCCTCGTTACGGTACACACGTCCAGGACACAACACACGGATTGGGGGTTGCGTGCTTTCCATTACACGGCTCTGCACGGAACTAGTATGCGTACGAAGCACGATGTCGGGCTTTTGCTTCACAAAAAAAGTGTCTTGCATGTCGCGTGCTGGATGATCGGCGGGGAAGTTGAGTGAGGAGAATACGTGCCAATCATCTTCAACCTCTGGGCCGTCGGCTATAGAGAAACCTAGACGAGCAAAAATGTCGATAATCTCGTTTTTAACAATGGAGAGTGGGTGACGAGTGCCTAGGGAAATAGGGTAGGGTGTGCGTGTTAGGTCGAGGTCTGAGTTATCTTCATCGGTGGTGGCGATGCTTTCGCGCAAGGCTTTGAGCTTTTCTTGTACGGCAGTTTTCAATTCGTTGATTTTCATGCCAACCTCTCGTTTCTGGTCGGCTTGTACGTCGCGAAATTCGCTCATTAGTTCGCTTACAATGCCTTTTTTGCTGAGGTATTTAATGCGTAGTTCTTCAAGCACCTTGCTGTCGCTGGCTTGAAGGTTCGACACTTCGGTTAGAATGTCTTTAATTTTATTTATTAACATGGCGTTTATGCTTATTTTGCTGCAAAGATAAAGATTTCTTCGCAAATTCGTTCTAACTTCAATTGAAAAGCCTTACTTTTGTTCTATAAATTAAATGTACAATTAATGAGACTTGCTATTTACGGCTTTATTCTGTTCTTTTCTTGTATTGCTTGTACTTCACACAAAGTGTCTGACCCTTCGCTTCAGAGCGATAGCATAGACGTAGCCTTAGAAGATAGCGACGCATCCGAATCCATAACCAATCCACCTCGAGCGGCCGATGGCTTGTTTGACGATTTTATTTATTCCTTTATGCGTAACCCTCGTTTTCAACGTGAGCGCATTGATTTTCCTTTAAAGCAAATGGTCGATGGCAAAGAAAATTATATAAAGCAATCTGAATGGAAGCACGATGGGCTCTATGT
>CAVKKI010000301.1:0-2213 GCA_963656725.1 Oribacterium sp.
ATTACATTTCAGAATAGTAGAATACTAAAATCAGAATTTTTAGAACCACCCTTTAGATAGTTTTGCAAAGAAATATAAGCCATCGTAAACGAAAAGTAGTAACTTTGTACTTATCAATAATAAACCAAAAGCAAAACAACACGTCTTATGAAGAAATTACTATTCATGCTCCTCGTGCTTCTAGGCACGCTGAACGCACAAGCCCAAAAGTATGCGCTTGTCGATATGGAATACATTCTAAGCAACATCCCCGCCTATGAGCGTGCCAACGAGCAACTCAACCAAACCAGCAAGGCTTGGCAGCAAGAGGTGGAGGCGCTCAACAACAAGGCGCAAACGCTCTACAAGAACTATCAAAACGAAAGCGTCTTCCTTAGCGACGCGCAGAAGAAGGAGCGCGAGAAGGCCATTGTGGACAAAGAGAAAGAGGCTTCCGACTTGAAGAAGAAATACTTCGGCCCTGAGGGCGAACTCTATAAAAAACGTCAGAGCCTCATCGAGCCTATTCAAGATGAAATCTACAATGCGGTGAAGAGCATTGCCACCTCGAAAGGCTTCTCGCTCATTCTCGACCGCGCCTCCGACAACGGCATCATCTTCGCCTCGCCCAGCATCGACATCAGCAACGAGGTGCTCTCGAAACTGGGCTATGGCAAATAACAAGCAAATCACATACAATTTAATATAAGCCATTCAGAATGTGAGGTGATGCAGCTAGCATTGCCCTCACTCTGAATGGCTTTAATCATTTCTAAAATGAAACTCCCCCTCTCCCTCACAGCCCTCGGGCTCAGCCTCAGCCTTAGCCTTTCGGCTCAAACCCCGCGCAATCAGCTCTGCCCCACTCCGCCTATGGGATGGATGACGTGGAACCTCTTTAAAGGCGACATCAACGAGCAGCTCATTCGCGAAACAGCCGACGCCATGGTGAGCGAAGGCTTTGTTGACGCTGGCTATCGATACATCTTTATCGATGACCTGTGGCAAGGCGGACGAGATGCGCAAAACAACATCATTCCCGACCCTAAAAAGTTCCCCTCGGGCATAAAAGCCCTTGCCGACTACGTACACTCACGCGGCATGAAGCTCGGCATCTACTCCGATGCAGCGCAACTCACCTGCGCCGGAGCCACGGCCAGTCTTGGTTTTGAGCAACAAGACGCTCGCACCTTCGCCTCTTGGGGCATCGACTATTTGAAATACGACTACTGCAACGCCCCCGAAGACAGCGCCACGGCCCGCAGCCGTTACCGCACCATGGCGCAAGCCCTGCAACAATCGGGGCGCGACATTACCCTCGGCGTGTGCGAATGGGGACAGCGGCAAGCCGAAGAGTGGTGTGAAGAAGTGGGCGGACAACTATGGCGCACAAGCTACGACGTGCGCGACATGTGGAAAGACATCACTCACCAAGGCGGCATGGGCATTCTCGACATTGTGAACATCACCGCGCCCCTCATGCCCCACGTGCGCCCCGGCCAATGGCCCGACATGGACATGCTCGTGGTGGGTCTCAACGGCAAAGGCGGCCCCTCGAGCGACCTCGGTGGCAAGGGATGCACCTACACGGAATATCAAACGCAGATGACGCTATGGTGCTTACTCTCATCGCCCCTAGCCATGACAAACGATGTGCGTCGACTCACACTTGAAGACCGCCGCATTCTGCTCAACAAAGAGGCCATCGCCATCAATCAAGACACGCTAGCTTGTGCAGCTCGGCGCGTGGCCATGACCGAAAGTTTGCAAACCTTCGTTAGAGAACTTAGTGGCAACCGCTGGGCCGTGGTTTGGCTCAACACGAGCGACCAACCGCTGCAACTCTCGCAGCAGTTTAGCGCTCTTGGGCTCGATGGCAAATTCATTGTGCGCGATGTGTGGAAGGAGCAAACGCTCCGCTCACGCACTAATCGCTGGAAGGGCACCGTGCAACCTCACGAAGCCATTCTGCTTGTGCTTAGCAAATAACAAAAGGCAAATACAATACATTGAGCTAATTCACAAACAAAGACAATAGAGACAATGGGAACAACTTTCAAATCAGGCCTTAATATAATGCAGTTATCTCTGTTATCGTTTATATAAAAACGCAAAGGCAATAAAACACGAAAAAGGTGACGCATCTCACATAATTTGTAAGATGCGTCACCTTTTTTTATAATGGTTCTACAAGAATTAGTGTGAGTTAACATGAAATCAATGTTATCTATCCA
>CAVKKI010000302.1:0-2208 GCA_963656725.1 Oribacterium sp.
TATAGGTTACGTGGGGAGCGATGGTGACGATGCGGTTGTTGACAGAGTCGGCCGCTTCACGAAATAGGTATTATTACCTACATTTATGTTATTATCAACTAAACGTTTGATGTAAGCATTTAGCAAATGAAAAAATACGAGTTTCAAATCACGGCTATTCATCGTTTTCGATAACTGATCATTGTTAAGCGCATCATTATTTTTAGCGATGAACCATGCATTAAAATTTTCGTTTTCAGACAAATAATTAGCTTCTAAACTTGCTGATTTGATGCAAAACAAACCATCATCAACAGTGGCTCCTTGAAATAATTGCGTTACCCTATCACCAAAAGCAAAGAAAGGTTCATCATATTTTTTGTCTACTTCCTTGGTAGAAAAAGAAGGCCACTTCATCCAATTTCCCGACACAAGAATGTCAGAGATGCCGTTTTCAGTTCTTCTTTTACTAAAGCTCTCTGAAGGATCCACATCAACTTCTTGGTCTGCTCCTTCAAGTTCGGCACCCGTTTTATATTTCACAATAAACTGATAATCATCTGCTGGCTTATCGCTCCACGAATAACGTATATTATTATTCGACATATCTTTTCCAGTTAAATAGTCAGCAAAATTAAATTTGTCTGTTTCGTAAACAAAGTAGGTTTGCTTTTTTACTTTATCATAAAGACCACCATTTTTAAGGTTAAGACGCAGATTGTATACATTATAATCACCTCGATTATACCACGAGGCTTTATTATAGCCAAAGTAATATGCATTAATCTCTCCTCCCTCGTAAAGATAGGTAGTTAAATCTTTCAAATTACCAGAATAGTTTTGACTAATCACACTACCATTGGTCTGCTGCTCTCCTTTATTAGGTTCGTCGTCAATAGTGTAGGAGAAGGAACGATTTTTATTCCAAAGATCGAGATACTCCCACATAAAACCAATGGTGCGAATATCATTGTAAGGAAAATCGTCAGCTTCGATTTCACCAATGCCTTGATAATCATACCCATAAGAGTACACACAGTCGGGTTTGGAGAGCACGCGCAACACATTAAAGAAATTCTGCACCATACGCTCACCGTCGGCTTTTTTCGTGCAAAGGTTGGCTGGAAGTATTTGATTGTCCGACAACGTATAGAAATTGTCGTATTTCACCCTTCCGTTAGTAGGACCTACTAACTGAAAGCTACACCAATGTGTTTTGCGCAAACTCTCTTTTGTACTGCACGGACGCACGCACACCCAAAAAGTGGGTTGAATGCCATTGGGTTCTGACGGGTCGTCTACAGTTTGACAGATTACATCGCCAAAGTTATAGTAACAACCTGAGGGTTTTAGGAAGCCATTATTACCCAGTGTTTCGGCTGGAACAAAACGTATTTCCTCAAGAGTGGGAATCTGCTGCACGTTAACCTTGAGTTTAGCGTAGCAATCAGCCGATGAGCTGAGACTGAACTGCATAGAGCCGATGCCCTCTTGTTGCCAAGAATCGTTAGTAGGTGTGCCTGTCACATCTTTCGAAAGGTAACTACGATAAATACGGTCGGCCTCAGCTTGGCTGCTAGTAACAACGTAGCGCACGTGTGGCTCAGCCTCGTTATTCACCACTCCCACCGTTGGAAGCACCTTATAGGTGTTTGAGTTCCAATTGCTAGGCAAGGAATCTACATCGGCCAACGCACCGAGCAAAGTCTGCAAGGTTTCATACTTTTGGGCTTCAGCTTCGGTTTGTATCGTGCCATTGCCATTGTTAGAGCCTCCATCGCTTAAATCGTTATCCTTACAAGAACCAAAACCTAGGCCTAGAGCTAAGCAAAGGCCTACTGAAGTGCAGAAGTGAAGTGTTTTTCTTTTCATAATTCTACGGGGTTAAATTATTGCTAATAAATACATTTATCCGCAAAGATACTACTTTTTGTGCGGAATAAGGATTGTTTTATAAAATAACGCATATAATGTTGTAGAAAAACATTCCTTATTGCCTTTAAAACCTCCTTACTAGAGAAAAACCATGATTAGTTTTAGTCAAAAAAAGTCCGTTTTCATTTTTTTTACTAACTTTGCCCTGCAATAGTGTGCACTTTGCGCACAAAACGTATTAATTAAATCCACAAAAAGAGGAACAGAGTAAGGTCTAAGAAAAACTCTTCCTCGCTGAAACGAATGGCAAGAAACCATAAAATAAAGAATGTACGCCTGCATAATGAAGGCAAT
>CAVKKI010000303.1:0-2206 GCA_963656725.1 Oribacterium sp.
GAATAATAGAATACTAAAATCAGAATTTTTAGAACCACCCTTCACACTATCACATCACCCACTAGACAAACTAAATCGCAGTGCAACCTTATTATCTTATTCAAGAAAAGCTGCTACGCGGCAATTTAGATTTAATCCGAAGCATCGCCCAAAGGGCTAACGTAGAGTTTATTCTCGCATTTAAGGCTTTCGCTCTATGGAAAACTTTTCCGATCTTTAGAGAATACATTAGTCATACCACAGCATCCTCGCCCTACGAAGCTCGACTGGCCTACGAGGAGTTTGGCTCGAAGGCCCACACCTACTCACCTGCTTACGAAGAAGATACCTTCGATGAAATCATTCGATATTCAAGTCATATAACCTTTAACTCTCTCTCGCAATACGCCCGATTCTATGGCTCAATAAAGGCCGCTGCCGAGCCGCCAAGCCTTGCTCTACGCATTAACCCTGAACATAGCGAAATTGAAACGGAACTTTACGATCCATGTGCTCCTGGATCTCGATTTGGTGTGTTAGCTTCGCAACTTCCATCGAAATTACCTGAGGGTATAGAGGGCTTTCATTGCCATTGTCACTGTGAAAGTTCTGCAGAGGCTTTGGGGCACACTTTAGTTTGGATAGAGAAGAAGTTTGGTCCATGGCTTTCGCAAATAAAATGGCTAAACCTTGGAGGCGGTCACCTCGTAACCCATAAGAATTACGATGTAGAATTGCTTATCCAAATTCTCAACAATTTTAAGGCACGTTATCCCCATCTTCAGTTGATTCTAGAACCTGGTTCAGCCTTTGCTTGGCAAACAGGTCCCCTTGTGTCGCAAGTGGTAGATGTGGTCGAAAATCATGGCATTAAAACAGCCATTCTCAACGTGAGTTTCACTTGCCATATGCCCGATTGCTTAGAAATGCCTTACCACCCGAAGGTGAGGGGAGCCCAAACCTTGGAAACTGCGGGCCAAGAGGACTTAGAACTGTTGCCTAATGTGTATCGCCTAGGTGGAAATAGCTGCCTAAGTGGTGATTATATGGGCTATTGGCAATTTTCTCAACCGCTCAAGGTGGGGGATGTTGTAATATTCGAGGATATGATTCATTACACCACAGTTAAGACCAATATGTTTAACGGCATTCAGCATCCAGCCTTAAAAATAGAGCGTCTTGATGGTAGTGTAGAAAATCTTCGCCAATTTACCTATGAAGACTATAGAAACCGAATGGACTAACATAAGCATGGATAAAAATATTTGGTTGCCAAAAGATTTTACTTGTGTTCAGCGGATAAACAATGTTCGGGAGTTTGACCTTCTGGAGTGGAAACGGGTTGAGCCTCAAATGCGAGTGCTGTTTCTCAACTTAATGCCTGAAAAAGAAAAAACGGAATGGGATATTGTTCGCACGCTAGCTGCTTGTGGCGTGGAGGTGCAATTGTTACCTATGAAGATAAGTGGACAGAGTTATAAAACTACTCCAATGCTTCACATGCAGCAATTCTATCTTAATTTTCAAGCCTATGAGCCTTACCATTTTGACCGCTTTATCGTCACGGGTGCTCCGTTAGAGCAAATCCCGTTCGAGCAAGTGCGTTATTGGGAACAACTGCAGTATATTATGCATTGGGCAAACACTCATGTGGATCGTACACTCTACATTTGCTGGGGGGCTCAAGCAGCTCTTTATGAGTATTATGGCATTAATAAGCAAAGTTTACCTCAGAAAATGTTTGGTATTTTCGAGCAACAAATTCTCCAACCCTCATCCCCTCTTATGCGCGGATATACCGATGGTATAATTAAAATGCCCCATTCCCGTCACACAGAAATAACCTCAGAAGAGGTTGAGCAACATTTGCCAGAACTTGAAATACTCGCACAAAGTAAAGAATGTGGGGTGGGCATTGTGGCAACGAGAAACTTAGGGCAGGTATTTGTCTTGGGACATTTGGAATATAATGCCTTAACGCTCAATGAAGAATACCAACGCGATTTAAAGAAACAACTTCCCATTTCTCCTCCTCAATATTACTATGGAGAAGATGGGGCGATTTCTTATAGTTGGCAACAAGATGCTATCCGCTTCTATCACAATTGGTTGGTGGAGGAATCTTAGTGTCTTAGCATAACTAAAGAGGTCTTCATATGCCTTCGTGCCTCAGGCACACGAAGACCTCTTTAGTTAAATCCTTGCTATCTACGGAGCAACTGAAGAA
>CAVKKI010000304.1:0-2201 GCA_963656725.1 Oribacterium sp.
ACTAATGGAGGCGGTGGATGTGGTGGTACTTTTGCGCCAAGCCTTTTCAACTTTAGAGTAAGTTGGTTCAGTTGTAAACCGCTTTGCTCTGTGAGGGCTAGCGAGCGAACACGTAGGTCGATGCCTTCGTGGGTGATGCTCTTTAGACTAATGTTGGCATTAATGTTTTTCACGTTTAAATGAGCGGGGTTGAGCGTGCCAAGAGTCTGTGGTTTGTAGTTTTCGTCGTAGCTGATGTTTACGCGACGCAAAATGATGGAGTTAATTCGCAAATTGAGTTTCGAGGATTCTTGATTGCTCTTTTTCGAAAATGCGTCAATGAGAAATTGATAGTTGGTAGCGCTGTCAACTCGTTGCTTATAAAGTTGAATGTGTGTATCGAGCAAGGAAACGGTGCGTAGGGCTAACTGCGACTTGAATAATGAACGTAGTTCTATTTTTGCCGAAATATGTTGAGCTTTTAATAGTGTCTTTTCTTCTTTGTCTTTTATCTCTACTCCATTGAGTGTGAGGCGATTGAATAATCCTACTTCAATACTTTCTATTATTACCTCAGTTCCTAATTTCTGACTAAGTTCTTTGGCAATGTAATGGGTGATGGCTTGCTCTGTGGGGCTGAAATTGAGAATACCTAATAACAATGAGTATGCCCCAATAATGGAGCATACGACAATACGTAGGGTATTTCGTAGTAGTTTTTCCTTCAAAGCAGTAGCCTTTTCTTTAAAATTGAAAACAAAATTAGCGCTTATTCAGCAAAACAACAAATAATTTGTTAAGAACCTGTCAATAGTCGATGTCAACGATGATTGTTTGAGGATAGAAATAAGCTAATTTCTCAGGCTCATTCTGCATCTTTTTTCAATTGGAGATTCTTCCTGAAAGTGAAGTGTTTAGTACTCGTCGCTTTAAGTAAAAATTTTATTGGATATGAGTTTGAATAAGTCTGAGAAATTTGACTGTTCTTATTTATGTAGAAACTAGTTCCGTGAGTAAGGGGTAAGTCTTTGCTCCTTATTTTCTGAAGGAGACTCCCTTATCTTCCAAATGTGCGTCCCCCGTTGTTGCGACTAATGCCGGTAGTTGTGTTACTTGTGCCTCTTGTTGATCGTCCACTTGGGGTAGAATTCCCATTCGTAACCCCACTCGCACCACCGCGGTTCACTGTGCCCGATCCAAAATTTCGGCCACTAGAGTTAGAGCTATTGCCTGTTTGTCGATAATTTGTGTAAGCGTCGCGGTAGGGAGTTGTAGTGCTGTTATTGCGGTTGTCATTTCTGTTGTTATCAGAATGATAGCTACGATTGGGTGAAGTGTTGCTTGAACCTGGACGAAAACCTTTGTTGTTCCCTTGATTGTGGGGTCGATCATAGCTTACTTGGCCGTGGTTGTTTCTTTCACCATGTTGTGTGTTATTGAGAAATGGCTGATTGTTGGGACGATCGTTACCTCCAAACCAATTGCGGTTTCGATATTGATCACGCATACCAACTCCCCTGCCGTGTGGTGCCATGGCGATGTAAGGGCTTGGGTCGTTATGACTGCGGCGTCGCCACATACCCCCAGTGTAGCTTAAATATACGTTTGGACGGTCGAAGTAGTAGTAACCATAGCGGTAGTGGTCGAATACGGGATAATACCATCGTGACTGATACCAACGCACGGGGCGAAGGAAGTAGTCTAGTGTGCGGTAGAGGTTGTACTGCCAGTCGAAAAGAATGCATCGTAGGTCGGTGTCGCGATATTGCCAATAGTAGCCGCTACAGTCATTGGGCGAGTTCACGCTCATCAAATAGTCAAGATTAATTTGATAGGCGCGATCATACTGTTCAGAGGTGAGGTTGAGTTCGTAGGCCATTTTGTCGGTCAAGAACCAAGCCTGTTGTCTGGCTTCCTCGTAGTTGATGGCGCTAGCGGCCAATGAACTTAAAATGAATATGAGGCTGAGTAGGGTTCGTTTCATAATGTTGAGTATTGTGTGGGTTAAAAGTTTTAGATGAAAGAGCTTTTGAGCAATTGTTTGTGCAAATATCGTTTCTCTGCAGTTTTTTACCTCATTTTTCAACTTGCTTTCATACGACTAGAAACATAAATTAATAATCGTTGAATTGCTTACTTGCTTATTTATTAATTAATTGATGAAATAGAAAAATCTAATTTAGCATTTCAAGAAACTCGGTCTCGTTCACGATGGCAATGCC
>CAVKKI010000305.1:0-2193 GCA_963656725.1 Oribacterium sp.
CCGCGCTCGACACGACCCGTAACGACCGTACCACGACCTTCGATCGAGAAGATGTCCTCGATAGGCATAAGGAAGGGCTTGTCGAGTTCACGCGTCGGCTCAGGAATGTAAGTGTCGAGAGCGTCCATGAGCTCGTCAATGCACTTGCACGCAGGATCGTCCGCGCTGGTCGCCTGAGTGGCCGGATACGCCGCGCCACGGATGACGGGAGCGTTATCACCATCATAATCATACTTGCTGAGGAGCTCGCGAACTTCCATTTCAACGAGGTCGAGCATTTCAGCATCTTCAACGAGATCGCACTTGTTCAAGAACACGACAATCTTCGGCACGCCGACCTGGCGAGCGAGCAACACGTGTTCGCGGGTCTGAGGCATCGGGCCGTCCACCGCCGAAACGACGAGGATCGCGCCATCCATCTGCGCCGCACCCGTAATCATGTTCTTCACGTAGTCAGCGTGTCCAGGGCAGTCAACGTGCGCGTAGTGACGGTTCGCCGTCGAATATTCGACGTGAGACGAAGCAATCGTCAAAATCTTCGTCGCGTCACGACGACCTGCGGACTCCGAGGCCTTCGCAACCTGGTCATACTTCACTTCGTCGCAGAGACCCTTGAGGGACTGCACGTGTGTAATCGCGGCCGTCAATGTGGTCTTACCGTGGTCGACATGGCCGATTGTGCCGACGTTCACGTGCGGTTTGCCACCGCGTTCGAATGTTTCCTTTGCCATTTCTTTTTTCTCCTGTGAGTAGTTTACTCTTTGGTTGCAATCAACCCAATGGAGCCACCTAGCGGAATCGGACCGCCGACCTCTTCCTTACCAAGGAAGTGCTCTACCAACTGAGCTAAAGTGGCCTCTTATGAGCTGAAAACTCAAATAGTATATCAAATCTGGCGCATTAAAGCAAGGGGTATCTTGTATTTTCTTTAAAAAAGTTGCCAAAATAACGCTTCCGCATTGACTTTTCGCCTCCAAAAATGATACAATATTCCCACATCTATGATTGACATCATCTACGAAGACGACGACATCGTCGTGATTAATAAGCCCTCGGGACGCTATGTGCACCCCTCGCCAGGCCACGAACGCGGCACTTTGACCGAGGAACTCACCGAGCTCTACCCCGAAATGCGCGGCGTAGGCTCTGCCGAGCGTCCGGGGGTCGTCCATCGCCTTGATGCGGAAACCAGCGGCGTTATGGTTTTTGCCCTCAATCAGCGCGCCTATCTGAAACTACGCAAAACCTTCGAGACACATACCAACCTGAAGAAAACCTACCTCGCCGTCGTCCACGGCAAACCCCCACAACCCCAAGGCACCCTCATCACCACCATCGGACGCAAACCCTGGGACCCACATCGTATGGCGTGCAATGTGCCGGACGGAAAACGCGCAGTTACCCATTGGGAAACTCTCTATCGTGAAAACGGACTCTCCCTCGTCGAGTTCGAAATTGAGACAGGGCGCACACATCAAATTCGCGTCCACGCGGCAGAATTAGGATGCCCCATCGTCGGCGATAGGCTATACGGACGCTCCTCCTTCAAGCGCGGCAGATTACTCTTGCACGCCGTCCAACTCAGCTTCCCACATCCGACGACCAGCGAAATCGTCACCTTCGCCGCCGAAATCCCCTCCGACATCCTCTTCGGCCACGCCTAAGCGTGCGGCGCCCCCCGCCATTTCCTCTCACGCAGAGATGTTTAACCGTGTAGAGATGTAGATGTTTACTAGCTTATCTATCTATCTAGAGAATCTAGCGGATAGAAATCTCAGTGATGTTTCCTCAATAGAAAACCGCTGAGCCCTTTTCATAAACTCCGACGAGCGACAAAAGGCTACGCTAACGCTTCGCCTATTTGCTTCGCATTCAATGCTCAGATTCTTACTGCTTCTCTGTGACTCTAAGGTAGTTGTGCAAGAATGGTTGTGGCGGGTGTTACAAGTTTAGAGAACGCAAAGAGCGATTTGCCAAGATCTTTAAGTGACGCGCCAATGTGGTAGACTGTAGTATCAATGATTAGAAAGCGGTCGTGTGCTCCACGATAAGGCTTAACCGTAATGGGCTCATACTGCGCATTGTGACGATTTACATCAAGTGCAAGTTTCTTAGAGTAGTTCTTAGTATAGACAGTACACTTCACGCTGCTAGCGCGCTTGTCAAGCATCGTAAGAACGGTGTCATCAAGCC
>CAVKKI010000306.1:0-2190 GCA_963656725.1 Oribacterium sp.
CGTGTCACCTGAGGAAATAAACAGTTCTCTAGAGGCACTTTGCAAAGGGGATTACATTATTGAAGGACGCAAAGCCTTAGCTGTAATGAAGAACGATGAGATTTCCTCTTTTTATCCTTATGCTTTGAATGAAGTCGCAGTTTTAAAACACGATAACTCTTCACTCATTGAAATTAAAACCCATGTAAATAATCAATTCCTAACAAATTACCTAGCCGACGGACTTATTGTTTCCACGCCCACTGGTTCTACAGGATATTCACTCAGTGTAGGCGGTCCTATATTAGTGCCTCAATCAGGCACCATTTGCATTTCCCCTATCGCTCCCCACAGTTTAGCTATTCGTCCTATCGTAGTCCGAGATGATGTAAAAGTAAGGTTAGAAATATGTAGCAGAACAAAAAACTTTCTACTTGCATGCGATGGGCGAAGCGAAAGCCTTCCTCATTCCACTATAATCACCATACAAAGTGCACCACATACAGTCAAAGTCATAAAGATCGCACATCGAGATTACTTTGACACACTTCGTGACAAACTCATGTGGGGAATAGATCAAAGAAGCTAGAATATGAATAGAAAAGTCCTAATTTCATCTTTTTAATTCTGATATCTAAAATACCCGATGACACATCCTACCGCTCAAATAATCAAACATCTATACCTAGAACTTAAAGGTCATCGTCTTCAGGTGACATTAAATACTTTAATTGGAATTCTATTAGTTGGAATTGATTTAGGATTCGTATGGGCAACAAAGTTGTCTATTGACGTTGCAACAGGTCACAACGCAAACGTTACACTTTTCAGCACCTTCATCCTGATAGGACTTATTATGTTCACTCGTATCGTTTTATCCTTAATATCCCGTTGGATAAGAGCGATTCTTGGAGTAAAGGCTCAAAACTCTATGCGTCAGCACGTCTTCTCGCAACTTCTCCAAAGCGAATGGATCGCATTAAAGAAATATCATACGGGCAATCTTACGAATCGAATAGAACACGATGTAGACGATGTGGTAAATTTTATTACCGAAACAATTCCTTCGTTCATTACCACTCTTACTCAATTTATAGGTGCATTCTTCTTTCTATTCTTCATGGATAGCACTTTAGCTCTAATAATTGTGTGTATTATTCCGTTCTTTATTTTGAGTAGTAAACTGTATGTTAAAAAGATGCGTCGACTTACACATAAAGCACGCGATAAGGATGGTAACATACAGGCCATTATACAAGAAACGCTCCAACACGCAATGATAGTAAAGACTTTACAAAGGGTTGAACATTTCATTCATAAATTAAGCGGACAACAAAAAGAGCTCCATCAAATTATTCTCAAACGCACTAGATACTCAACAATCTCTTCTAGTCTATTAAATCTAGGTTTCGCCACGGGATATTTTATCACATTTGTTTGGGGGTGTACAAACCTCTCAAAAGGATTGATTAGCTACGGAGCCATGCTGGCATTCATACAATTAGTGGGCCAAATACAAGGTCCCATACGAAACCTATCTAAATTTGTCCCCATCTTCATCACTTCATTTACAGCTGTAGAGCGTTTAATGGAGATTGAAACTTTTCCACAAGAAAAAAATACCCCATACATTAAATTGGAAGCACCATTAGAAATTGAATTATCTAATGTAAAATTTCAATATACACCTGATTCTAGGCTCATTTTCAATAACTTTAATTATATCTTCTCACCAGGAAGTGTCACAGCCATTGTTGGTGAAACAGGAGCAGGTAAAACCACGCTCATCCGTTTGCTTCTATCACTTATTTCTCCCATTGAAGGAGAAGTATCACTTATAGATGCCAAAGGTACAAAGCACAAAATATCCCCACAACTGCGCGCAAATTTTGCTTATGTTCCTCAAGGAAACACCCTATTTTCTGGAACTATTCGCAATAATCTTCTACAGGGCAAACCCAATGCAACAGAAGAAGAACTTAAAGAGGTCTTGAATCTAACTGCATCCGATTTTGTTTTCAAGAAAGCCAATGGACTTGACACTATTTGTGGAGAAATAGGCGATGGATTATCTGAAGGACAAGCTCAACGTATCGCAATTGCAAGAGCTCTACTTTCTAATGGCAATATTTTTATTTTTGACGAAGCTACATCTTCATTAGATTCTAAAACAGAAGAAATAATTTTAAGAAACATCATTGAACGTTATCC
>CAVKKI010000307.1:0-2178 GCA_963656725.1 Oribacterium sp.
AAATCCAGCTGAGTTCGTTGGCAGCCTCAGGCATGAGGTACATGGCAATGCGGAAACAGCCATAACCACCCAACTTCATCAACACACCGGCGTGAAGCATTGACACTGCGGTAGGGGCTGAAGCGTGACCATCGGGCGACCATGTGTGGAAGGGGAACAAAGCGCCTAAAACACCGAAACCGATGAACGTCAGGGGGAACCAAATGCATTGTTGAGCGAAGGGAATGGCGTGGGCACCGTTTGTGTGGTTGGCAATTTCAACGATGTTCATTGTCTGGCCACCTGCACCATAGAAGATGCCGAAAATGCCGCACATCAAGAAGGCTGAACCACCCATCAACATAAGGGTGAGTTTCATTGCAGCGTATTCCTTCTTACCACTACCCCACACACCAATCAAAAGGTACATAGGAATGAGGGCGATTTCGTAGAACATGAACATGGCGAACATATCCACCGAAATGAAGAATCCGAACACACCTAGGCTCAACAAGGTGAACCAAAGGAAGTATTCTTTGGTGAGAGGCTTGAGTTGCCAAGAGGCAAATGTGCCCGTAAACACGATGACTGCTGAAAGCAGCAACATGGCCACGGAAATGCCGTCGACACCAACCGAATATTTGATGTGAAGAGGAGTGATCCAATCGAACGATGCAGTGAACAGCATCTCGGCATCGGCTCCTTGAGCACGGGCACCAAGGAACTCGAACACAAGATAGGCTGCTAACACTAGCAGGAGCGAACTACCTGTTACCATCACCGCGCGTACGCCTTTCACATCTCTTGCCAGCCACAAACCGAGCAGCATGACAAGTGGAATCAATACGAATAATGATAGAAAATTCATTGTGATGTTTTTGTTGTGAGTTTCGAAGCTACGTGTGTCGTTAATCTTTTCATTGATGAAGAAAAACCTTAGCTACACGTGGCTCTCTAAACTGGTTTAAGCAAACGCCATAATTGCCAACAAGATGAGCGTGCCGAGCAAGAACACGAAAGCGTAGCCTTGCACTGAGCCGCCCTGCAAACCACGGATGCGAACGCTGAGGGCATTGGCACCCCAAGCCAGGAAGTTGAAGAAGCCATCCACAATGTGGTGGTCGAACCAAGCAATGGGTCTAGAGATGTGGGCAAAAATGATGCGGTGAGTAATATATTGGTATACCTCGTCCATGTAGAAACGCTTGTAAGCCCAAC
This sequence comes from Oribacterium sp., assembly GCA_963656725.1. Lineage (GTDB taxonomy): Bacteria > Bacteroidota > Bacteroidia > Bacteroidales > Bacteroidaceae > Alloprevotella. The sequence goes on from CAVKKI010000307.1 coordinate 1,198, forward strand.
GGTGGAGCTTGCCAAACTTCTCGGCTAAAGCGTCGGCCTGTGGCTGACGTTCGCCAATATACATGTAGGTGGCCAGGAAAATAGAAGCTACGGCAATGATGATGCTCGTGCCAGCTACATTCCAGTCGAGGTGAATGTCGTAGAGATGACCATCGGCGGTAACGAAATGGCCGAAGGGAATGAAACCTGCCACAATGGTTACCAAAGCCAAGAACATCAAGGGGAAGGTCATTGTGAGAGGAGCTTCATGGGGAGTGTGCTCTGCATGAAGTGCCTTATTCTCCGTGCCCCAGAAGATGCCGAAGTAGAGGCGGAACATGTAGAAGGCGGTCATGGCAGCGATGGCGGTCATAATCCAACCCATAGCAGGCATATAGGCAAAGGCTGCGGTGAGAATTTCATCCTTTGAGAAAAAACCTGAGAAGGGAGGAATGCCCGAAATGGCTAAGCAAGCAATCAGAAAGGTGATGTGCGTGATGGGCATGTACTTACGCAAGCCACCCATAGCCGACATTTCGTTGCTGTGAACAGCGTGGATGATGCAACCTGCGCCCAAGAAGAGCAATGCCTTAAACATAGCGTGGGTGAACAAGTGGAACATGGAGGCCATGTAGCCAAGCGAACCTACGTGTTCGTGACCTGTGGCAAACTCGGTGCAAACGCCGAGCGACACCATCATAAAGGCAATCTGCGAGATGGTAGAGAAGGCCAACACACGCTTAATGTCGCTTTGGCAGCAAGCCACTGCAGCAGCGTAGAAAGCGGTGAAAGCGCCCACCCAAGCCACAATGTGAAGCGTGCCGGGGGCATACTCAATCCACAAGGGGAAAAGGCGTGCAATTTGGAACACACCAGCTACAACCATCGTAGCGGCATGAATGAGGGCCGACACGGGAGTAGGGCCTTCCATTGCATCGGGAAGCCAAATGTGCAAGGGGAACATGGCGCTCTTACCAGCACCACCGATGAACATGAGGAACA
>CAVKKI010000308.1:0-2134 GCA_963656725.1 Oribacterium sp.
AAATGAAAGCCCGTCATCCTCATCGGCGGCAAAACGGGCGGTAAAGCCACGGCGCGCATTTGGGTAGTGTCCCTCAGCCCTCAGCGGACAGCCCTCTTTCTCTCCCGTGTTTACTGCAAAGGACCTTGCCAAACAAAGCCTTGGGCTACGGCTGGTGGGCTGCGTGCTTAGGGTGGTTAAAACATCTCTGACGATTGCCGATTCTCTGTTGCCCCTCCCACTTGCGCCGTTACTCAGCCGCCACTGCCCCCGGAGCTACTTGCGCCCCGTGCCGCCCTTCGCTGCCCACCGAACGGCTCGCCAGCCCACCGCCAAGAGGGCCACAAAAAAAGCCGCCGCACGCACGGCATGAGAGCCAATGCGCACGGCGGCCTGAAAGAATGGACTGCCCGAGGGGGTGGGCTTTGGGGGATAATTAAACTTGCATTTCAATGCTCAAAATAAAAATCTATAGGGAGTTTAAACCAAACCTTTACGTTTCGTCCGTTATGGCTAGCAGGGATAAAATCACCAAGTTGTTTAGCAGCAGCAATTGCAGCATCATCATATTTTTTTTCTAATGATTTGTCGATGCTAATGTCTCCAACCTTACCATTTTCCCCAATTTCAAGTTTAAGGACGACAATAGCTTTCTTGTATTTTGAATTGTATTTGTCATAAACCAATTTTGAATGAATATCATCGTATAGAGCAATAGCTCCTTCCTTGTATGAAGCAGGATTCTCTACAATGTCATTTTCATTTGTACTATAACTTGATACATAGCCGCTTACGTAAGAATCTTCCTTCATTCCTTCGGTGTAGTCTTCTGAATGATCGGTCTTAATTTGTGCTTTGTTAATTACTTTCTGCGTGCCATCCATATAGGTCAAAATGACTTTTGTAAGTTTCATAGTAGTTGCATCACCAGCTACGTAATATGAAGACGAATCCCATGACCACCTAGCAGATTTGTCTTGTTCTAAAGGTCCTGTGCCCTTGAAATGACCTGTTTTCCGAACATCTCCGACATCGTTAGTGATAACCCAATATACATCTATGTATTTGATAGTTTTACGGTACAAATTGACATATCTAAAATAGAACGATACGGAATAATCATTCTCCCATCCCCAATCTTCGAAATATCCATAAGGAGCAAGTTTTTGCACATTATCATAATGCTTTGCTAAATAGATAGCATTTGCATAGTTTACCATACCAGGACTCCATAAGGTATCATTACACAAACTATCTTTAAATGCTTGCACGTGGTACATAAAGAGAGGATTGGTTTTCATGACGTTAGAAATAGGACTTATATGAGACACAACATACTCGTCGCCCAATTCTTCAGTTGTGCTAGTCATGTAATAGATCGAATCATTCTTTACAGCTAAACAGTGCATATATCTTTTAGCGAGTACTTTGTCGCATACATCGCATTTTGTTTTAAAGCCATAAACAGGTATGACATAAGGATCATTATTATCTCGATAAGCTTGAAGTCTTTCTTGAAGAGCCAATTCTTCTTTCCTTTTCTGTTCTTTTTCTTCGGCAATTCTTCTTTCCTCTTTGATGGAGTCTTCAATTTCCTTTTGACGCAGCTGTACTAAGTAAGCCCTAATACTGTCATTTTTTGAGTCAAACTTGTTTTTCAAGTTGAGGTTTACTTGCTTTACAATGGGTTCAATCTCTGAATCAGAAATCTTAGGAATCAGGTTATTCTTCTTAACGAACTTGGCATAATCATTATTCAATGTAACCACATAATTACCATTGTAGGTGCTGACATATAGGTTATGCGTTTTCTTGTCGTATCCATATACTGATACGACATTATTAACAGATTCCACCATTCTATTTTCAAAGCATTGGTAAAATCCATTTTGACCTTTTTCATAAAGGACGATTGCTTTTCGTAAGAATGAGTTTTCGCTTGAATATTGTGCATTGAGCGGTAAAGCTACAAGTGTGAGTAGCAGAATTTGTAGGAAGATTTTCACTCTCATAAGGCAGGAGATTTATCATGTTATACATCTATCCTACAAAAGTAGTAATTTATATAAAAGGAAGTATATTTAATAATTGTTATCTCACCCCACCCACCGAAATTGGGTAAAAATCGTGCTGTGGGAACTTCTCGCAGCCGATA
>CAVKKI010000309.1:0-2125 GCA_963656725.1 Oribacterium sp.
TCAAAAAAAATAAAGCGCGAAGCGCGACCCCTATCCGTGCAATCCGAGCAATCAGTGTTCGAAAACAAACACATCCCATTCCGACAAAATCACAGTTCCATTTGGCAATATAGCCAAAAAGACGTATTTTTGCAACAAGCACAAAGCTTAAAACTCCACCAAAAACATACGTGAACGATAAGCAACATGTGCAAGAACAAAAAGTTACACCAAGCGTGAAACCATTCTAAAACACACGCCACATAAGAAGGAAGGGAAAAAACATGAACACAAACTCCATCACACAGCCCGCTGCCCAACTGCTAGTTTCGGTAACCGACCCCACGTTGCTTAACAAACTAAAAAACGCCATCAAAATGCTAAATGGTGTAGGCTCCATCTCCATCATAAAAGAGCCCAAACCCACAAAAGCACAAAAGCAGCAAGCCTATGTGAAGCAAACCCTGACCAAGGCCCTGCAAGAGGTAAAACTAGCCAAACTCGAAGGACGCAAACTGCAAAGCCTCGACAATTTCCTCGACGAACTCGACCAGAACGACTAACCATGGAGGTAGAAATAGAAGTAGGTTCAGAGTTTAAAAGGCAATTCAAGCGCCTAGCCAAGAAATACCACTCATTAAAACAAGACCTTGCCCAGTGGAAACAAGAACTTCTTAAAAACCCACTCATTGGCGACGATCTTGGCAACGGCGTGCGAAAAATACGCATGGCCATCACCGACAAGGGGAAAGGAAAAAGCGCAGGAGCGCGCATCTTAACCCTAAACGTAATGGTGAGCGACGATGGCCTCAACGTCACCCTACTCACCATCTACGACAAAACAGAAATCTCCAACGTCAAAAACGAATACATAGAGTTTCTAATTAAAAACCTATAACCCACTTTTGGGAGCGCTCGAGGTCAGTGGAGGCGACGCGGCCCGCGTCGGCGCTAGCACGGGCGCAAGAAGCAAAGAAGCAACATCAATCAGAGATTTTATTTTTCAACATAAATTTCCATAAATTGCCCATGAATTTTTTCATGAATTTTCTTTTACGTTAGATTCAATCTAGCGCCGACGCGGGCCGCATTGCCCCCGCCGACCTCTAGCGAAGCCCATCACAAAAGAATTCATGAAAAAATTCATGGTCAATTCATGAACATTAATGTTAAAGACACAGCGCGCAGCGCACACCCTACCGACCACTAGAGAACACAAAAGAATTTATGAAAAATTCATGGTCAATTCATGAAAATTCATGTTTCAAAAAAATGAAGCGCGCAGCGCGACCCCCATTCCTGTAATCCGTGTAATCAGTGTTCGAAAAAAAGAATTCGTTCAATTAGCCCCTCATTCGCGGTCATTTCTCAGCTCAGAACATAGCCTTTATGTTCGGCTTATTGAAAAGTTGCAAATTAAACAAAGTCAACTTTGGAGAATACATTGAAGACATCCTTACTCGCATTCTTTGTGGTGAGGAGATAGATGCCTCATTCCTTCCCTGTGACTATGTTCGCCATTTTGAAGACGGCAAAGATAGGAAGGTGGCCACCCCCACTGAATCTATTGCCTGATTGTTAATTTATAAGAAACCCAAACTTTTTTCAAAAACACGAGTATGGCAAAACCTTAGTATTTGCTAGAGGACGCTGTATTGGTGGTTTACGATGTTTATATCAGCCATAGGTTACATATTCAAACATTGTACATTAGACTGGCAATTTTTCTTGAGTAATACCACTTTGCTTTTAATTATATTCCTCTTAATTTTCTTTCTTTTTGCTTATAAGAAGCAAACATTTTTTTTTAAGGAAAGAGTGGATAATTACATCAAAAGGAATAAAGAGAAATAGTTATTTACGTATAGAGAGTGAAAAATCAAATAGGGACTTTTGATGTTTATAACATATAAGAAAGTTCCTATACGTTAACATCCACGCAAAAGAAGAATACAGAATCAATAAAATAGCAATAAGATGATAAACGTTGGAATTATAGGCTGCGGCTTTGTAGGCGGAGCCTTGAAAAATTGGTTGGAAAACAACAACCCAGAGTGTAAACTATTCATTAGTGATCCCCCTAAGGGATACAATGATGATTTAAGCAACATTGATATTGCCTTTTTGCAGATTCACGTGCCTACAG
>CAVKKI010000310.1:0-2081 GCA_963656725.1 Oribacterium sp.
ACACTAAGATGTCCACCAATTTGTTCTTGCTTTGTCGCTTCTGAAACGTGTCGTAGGGATCTTTGTCACTCCCCGATGTGTTGTCTAACTCTGCTCCCGACTTGAGACGAACGATAAACTGGTCTGCTCGGTCGGTGGTTACTGTATTATCGTCCCAGGTTAAATTGAAACTCTTGTTGGATGGAATGTATCCTTTTTCATATTCCCGGAAGTCAAAAGTTGCATCTTCGTCTACGTAGGCTGTTTGAGGGGTGCACTCAGAATACATAGGAGCAGATATGCTCTTTCCGTCACTAGAACTTTCTAAGTGTAAATTAAACACTTTATAGTCGCCATCGCCAAACCAAATAGACTTATAGCCATAGTAGAATACGTCCATTGGGTTATAAGTGGCAAATCGTTCCTTTAAGGGCATATCGGCATAGTCATATTTGTATTTTTCTAATTCATTGTCATTGTTTCTAAACAAGGCGTGCTTGAAATTACTGTTGGCTACTCTTCCATTCTTCCAAAGTCCGAGGAAGTCCCACATATAGCCAATGGTGCGGAGATCACTGGCTGTAATATCTTTTTTAGACACACCACAGAAATTGCTAGAGACATTTAAATTTAATGGGTCGTTCTCTATTAAATAATTTTGCGTATTGCTAGTCTCTGCAATAGCATAAAGCAAATTGAATAAGTTGGGAATCATCTGTATTCCCTCAGCCTGTTTTGAGCATAGCTTGGTGGGCACAATCTTCGATCGGCTGCTTGTCCAACTTTTGTTTACGTAGTTATCGTCGGTGAGTTGGAATGTGCACCAATAGCTTTTCTTGTCAGTCGTAGAATAAGGTCTGACACATACCCAATAGACATAGTTGCCTGTGCTTACTTGCTCAGCCACTACATCGCCTAACCGATAGTAGGGGGAATCATCTCCTAAATTGTTGTCGCCTATAGCCGATGCTGGCACAAATTGAATTTGTTCTAACGTGGGCAGTTGCTTCACGTTGACGTCGAGCGTGGCAAAGCAGGTGGCATCGTTCTTCACGTTAAACTTCAGCGTGCCAATGCCCTCTTTGGTCCATGTGTCGTTACTAACGGTTTCGGTGGAAGAGCTAGCTATCAAACTTTTATAAATGCGGTTGGCTTCGTTCGCGTCAGCAACTGCCACATAGCGCATGTGCGGATTTCCGTCGGCCGCTTTGCCTATGGTGGGCGTAGCAGCGAATTCGTCCGTGTTCCAGTTTGCGGGTAGCGAGTCGAGGTCGGCTACACCGCCTAGCAAGCAAGTCAAAGCTTCTTGCTTGTCGTAATAAGCAATTGAATCGTTTTCAATTTTCCCGTTTCCACCGTTGGAGTCAGCGTCGAGGTCGTTGTCTTTACAAGCCGTGAAAGTAAGGCTTAATCCAGCCAGCAATAAGCCGACCCAGGTGCATGCATTGGTGTTTCTTTTCATAAGAAAGTGCATTAGTTGTTATATAAGTTGATTAAATATTTTGCAAATATACAAATTTTAGGTTTAGTAGATTGTGAATATAAACAAAAATTTTTGAGCAACTTTATCTAAGCATTCTAAGACCATAGAATGAGCCATTCTCTGAACCTCGGTTCAGGCGCTCTCTGAACCTAGGTTCAGACGACCTCTGAATCTCGATTCATGCAACGCTTGAATCGAGAAGCATAGAAGCCTATATCGAGAAACTGAACGCGACTGAACGAATACTCAACGATTGCTTAACCAACTGAACGAAAATTGAACCACATTGAACGAAAACTGAATAAAAACAGAACAAAAACAGAATACACTGAACAAACTGAACGATTTTTGCCCAATAAAAAACCTCTGTGAGGCTGCTTGATTTAGCCCCGCAGAGGTTAATTGATGAATGATTGATTTTCAAAATAATAACAAAGATGTGGCTGTTATTAACTTTTTATTTACAATAGGTATCAAAATAATTTTGATTACCTACTTAATAAGGGCGGGCTGAAAGCCCAATGCATGCACCTAGCCCAGGGCAAGCGAAGCGGCGCCCTGGGTTACAGTTGAGTAGAAAAGTACGCTCTGAAAGAGCAAAAGCATAACTACGCAAGCA